>JBBRWT010000006.1:0-37545 GCA_038249035.1 Actinomycetales bacterium | reverse complement strand
GTCTTTGTGCTTACTTCAATGTTGTGTTGCTGGTTGGCAGAATACCTGTTCACCAGACGCGAGGGGAAACCTGCCTCCGCTGCCGCACTGGTCACCGGTGCACTCTTGGGCCTTATATGTCCACCAAATGTTCCTTTCTGGCAAATTGCGGTCGGTAGCTTTTTTTGCATGATTTTTGCCAAAATGGCTTTTGGCGGTTTTGGCAAAAACATTTTCAACCCAGCCATGGTCGGGCGCTGCTTTCTCTATATCAGCTTTCCGGCAGCACTCGCAGCAACCTGGTATGTTCCATTCCAAGACGGCCCTGCTGGATTTGCGGCTTTTACCAGCACCACTCGCACCGCGACAGTTGATGCCAGTATGTTTAATGTCGACAGCGTAACGAGCGCCACGACCTTAACGGCCTTGAAGCGTCTCAACCTGCATCGCCGCGAGTACGGCGCGCTGCGCCGCCTCCGTCACGCTGAGCGGAATCGCCGTCGTGCGCGCCGCGTCGAGCACCTCGATGGGACCGATCGCGTAGCCGACCCGAAGCCCCGCAAGGCCGTAGGCCTTCGAGAACGTGCGCAAAATCACGAGGTTCGGGTACTGGCGTACCAGGGTGTCGCCGTTGACCGCCGCGGGATCATCGATGAACTCGGCGTACGCCTCGTCGAGGATCACTAGCAAGTCGCTCGGCACCGCGGCCATGAACGCGGCGAACTCGTCAGCGGTCACGACCGTGCCAGTGGGGTTGTTGGGCGTGCACACGATGACGGCCCGCGCGCGGTCGGTCACGGCTGCCGCCATCGCGGAAAGGTCGTGCCGGGCGTCTGCGGTGAGCGGCACGCGCACGCTGGTCGCCCCCGCCACTGTCACGAGCCCGGGGTACGCCTCGAAGCTGCGCCATGCGAACACCACCTCGTCTCCGACGGTGGCCGCCGCACTGATCAGTTGCGCGAGCAGCGCGACCGATCCGGCCCCCACGATGATCTCATCGGTGGTCACGCCGTGCCGCGCGGCGAGAGCCTCGCGAACGACGAGAGCCGAGGCATCCGGATACCGATTGATGTCGAGATTGTGGATTGCCGCGAGTACGGCGGGATGCGGCGGGAAGGGGTTCTCGTTACTCGAGAGCTTGAACGACTCAGGGGCAGCGGGGCGACCCTGCTTGTAGGCCGGCAACGAGACGATTTCGGGGCGCAAGCGCACGCGTGATGGTGGCGGCATAGAACTCTCGGTCACGGCATCAGCCTACGTCGCCGTTGTTGGTCGAATTCCGGTCTGCCAGGCACGTAGAAAGACCGGTCCCGATTGCCGGACTGGCGGCAACGTGTGCATAGTTGTCGCATGGGACGCTTCTTGATTCGCCTGATCATCAACACCATCGCGCTGTGGCTCACGACGCTGATCGTCTCCGGGGTGGGGCTGGTTTCGTATGGCGCCGAGGGCGACACGGTCGCTCTCGTGCTCACCTACCTGCTCGTGGGCGGCATTTTCGGCCTCGTCAATTCGGTGATCGGAAACGCGATTCGCATCGTGGCGTTTCCGCTCTACATCTTGACGTTGGGTCTCATCGCCCTGGTCGTCAACGGGTTGCTCCTGCTTCTCGTGGCGTGGATCTCGAGCCTGCTTGGCTTCGGTCTCACGGTCGAGAGCTTTTGGTGGGGCGTGCTTGGTGCCGTCGTGCTCGGCCTGCTCAGCTGGCTCATCGGCGTCGTGCTGCGCCCGTTCATGGGGCGCCCGCGCTCCTAACTCGCTGGTCGTCAACTAGGTGGTTGTCGCGCTACTCGGCATGCGCGTCGCCGTGTAAGCACTGTGCTCGCCCGTGAGGGCTGCGCGAGGGAGCGAATCGATCGCCGCGCGCAGGGTCGCATTGCCGTGGGCATCGGCGTCGGATGCCGTACTCCGATAGCGGTCGAGATCATGCGCCGGCAAGCCTCCTTCGGGGGGCGGCCCCGAGTCAAACGCATCACCGCGCACGACGACGGCGTTCGTCTCGCGACGGATGCCGGACAACACCGGTACGAGATCTTCGCGGTGCTCGATCACGACCGCGGGGTAGTCACCCCGTACCGGGATCGCTCCGCTCGGCGCCCCGACGGTGACAAGCCCCGTCGTTCGGTAGTGACCCGACTCGGCGAGCAGGGTCGCGATCGCTCCGCCTTGCGAATAGCCCGTGAACACAATCGACGTGTCTGACGTCACGCCCTCCGCCGCGAGCGCCGCCCGGACGGCCTGGAGCGACGAAGCGTCTTCGCCCGCCACGAGCGCTACGTTGCTGGCCATGTCCCACGGCTGGTCGCCACCCATCGGGGCGTGGGCGTCCGTACCAGCGATGTAGACCTCGAGATGCGGCGTACCGTCGGGGAGGACGAAACGCTCGATCACGATCGGTGTCGCCGCCTCAGGGATGCGGCCAACTCGATCGGCAAGCGAGCTGGGCGGCTCGACCGGGCGCACCTCGCCACCGCGACGCAGATCAGCACCCGCCCTATCGATGCGAACAGCATCAACGCCGCTTGCGCCGGCCAGAGCCGCGAGGCCCGCCACTGCGAGCGCAGCCGTGTCAACTCCCGACAGCCCGGCGCCGGTCTCGCCCAGAAGACCCGCGAACACGGGAGGCACGCCGACTGTACCGAGCGCCGCATCGTCGGCGAGCGACATAGCCACGCGCAGGGTTTCGAGCAGGGTGGGCTCGCTGAGCGCCGGAGCCAGTCGGGCGACGCCCTGCTCGATGGCGGTCAGCACCGTCTCGCGCTGCTCAGCTGGCACGAGGCCCCAGACGAGAGCGAGCCGACCCGCCGCCGCGAGAAGGCCGGGCAACAGGATGACGCCGAGTCGCGAGAGCAGCAGTCCCGCCACGGCGGCGAGCTGCGAGGCGGCCGTCTCGAGTGCGTGCGCCGCGGTCTGCTCGGCCGTGTCGTAGAGAGTGGCCGCCGTGCGTAACCCCCGGGCGAGCGCGTCGAATCGCTCGATCGATCGGCGCACTGCTGCCTGCACCTCCCACAGGTCGGCGTCGCGCCCGACACTCTCGCCGGTGCGCAACGGCGGGATGCGGATCGCGATCTCGTGGCAGTGCTGAGCCGCCGTCTGCAGCACTCGTCCGACCCGGTCGAGCTCGTCGGTAGCAACTCCGGCCCCCACCCCGACCGTGAGGCCCGAGGTCACGGCACGCCGCCCGGCACTGTTGCCTGGTTAGCGGCGTGGTCGAGCTGGATGCGCAAGCCGTCGAGCCGTGCGACCTCTCGCCCCAGGCGCGCTCGCTCGAGGTCGACCTCGCCTTGCAACGCCTCCCGTGCCGCGCCGAACCAGCCTGTCGCAGAATCTTCGCGCGGGAGCGAAGCCACCACCGACTCGAGCCGCAGCCGGAGGTCGTCGACCAGAACCGACTGCCGTCGAAGCTCACCCCCTGGGTCACCACCCGACCCGGGGAAGCACACCACCGTGCTGGTGTACACGTGAGGCTCCTCTCCACGACGGCGCCGCATCCATCACCGCGATGGTGGCGTCGCCCGCGGCGCACGGGGCGCGGGCACCACCGCGGCGTGATGGCGGGGCTCAGAGCGCCGGGTGTGGAGGAGGGGGAACTGGGCCACAATGGGGGCATGAGCTTCGACCGGGTCCTCGATACACCCGGAATGTTCCGCATCTGCTTCGTCTGCACCGGCAACATCTGCCGGTCGCCTATGGCTGAGGCCGTGTTCCGCGAGCTCATCCGCGCTCGCGGCTGGGAGCAGCACGTGGCCGTGCACTCGGCGGGCACGGGGGAGTGGCACGTCGGCGAAAGCAGCGACCCGCGCACCGTCGCCTCCCTGAAGGCTCGCGGGTACGACGGCGGCAGCCACCGTGCCCGCCAGTTCGACGTCGACTGGTTCGCAGGCCTCGACCTCATCATCGCCTTCGACCGCTCACACGAGCGAATCCTCAAGTCGTGGGCGCCCGACGACGACGCTCGGGCCAAGGTGCATCTGCTGCTCAGCTTCGACCCAGAGGCTGGGGGCGCGCTTGACGTGCCCGACCCGTACTACTCCGACACAGCGCTGTTCGATGCCGTACTCGGCATGATCGAGCGGTCGTGTATCGCGCTCTTCCGCCAACTCGAACCCGGAATCCGACAGGGAGTCGTCTCATGAGCCCGCTCAGCATCCAGCCCCTCAGTCCGCTCGACGGGCGCTACCAGGCTCAGGTTGCCGCCCTCGGCGAGCACCTGAGCGAGGCGGGGCTCAACCGCGCGCGCATTCAGGTCGAGATCGAGTGGCTCATCCACCTCACCGACAGCGAACTGTTCGGCTCGCGCCGGCTCACCGCCGATGAGGCGCGCCGACTCCGCTCGGTCGTGACCGACTTTGGTGACGATGACATCGCCGATCTTGCCCGCCGCGAGGCGATCACCCGCCACGACGTCAAAGCGGTCGAGTACCTCGTTCGCGACAAGCTCGCCGAGCTGGGCCTCACCGAAATCGCTGAGCTCACGCACTTCGCATGCACAAGCGAAGACATCAACAATCTCGCCTACGCGCTCACGATCCGTGCGGCGGTGCGCGATGTGTGGATGCCCCGGGCGCGCGGGGTCGTCGAGGCGCTGCGCGAGCGGGCGCTCACCTTCCGCGATCAGCCGATGCTCGCGCACACGCACGGCCAGCCTGCGACCCCGACCACGGTGGGCAAAGAGCTCGCCGTTTTCGTGCACCGGCTTGACCTCCTAGTCGCCTCGGTCGACGAGATCGAGTACCGGGGCAAGTTCTCCGGCGCGACGGGAACCTTTTCGGCACACCTCGCAGCCGACCCCGACCATGATTGGATCAGCGCATCCCGCGACTTCGTCACGGGGCTCGGGCTCACCTGGAACCCGCTCACCACACAAATCGAGTCGCACGATTGGCAAGCACAGTTGTACCAGCGCATATCGCACGTCGGGCGAGTGCTCCACAACCTGTGCACCGACCTGTGGACCTACATCTCGATGGGCTACTTCCGGCAGATCCCCCAGCCCGGCGCAACGGGCTCGTCGACGATGCCGCACAAGATCAACCCCATCCGCTTCGAGAACGCCGAGGCCAACCTCGAGCTCTCCGCCGCGCTGCTCGACTCACTTGCCGCGACCCTGGTGACCTCGCGGTTGCAGCGCGATCTCACCGACTCAACAACCCAGCGCAACGTCGGTGTGGCCCTCGGGCACTCGCTGCTCGCGCTCGATAACATCGACAAGGGACTCGGCGAAATCGACGTCGACGCAGTTGCCCTTAGTCGGGATCTCGACAGCAACTGGGAGGTGCTCGGCGAAGCGATTCAGACCGTGATCCGCGCGGAGGTCACCGCGGGACGCAGCTCGATCGCCGACCCCTACGCGATGCTCAAAGAGCTGACCCGCGGCCACCGAGTCGGCGCCGACGAGTTGCGCACGTTCGTCAACGGACTCGACATTTCAGTTGAAGCGAAGGCGCGTCTCGTTGCACTCACCCCGCACGGTTACGTCGGCGCTGCCTCGCGGCTAGTCGACTTCATCGACCCCGCCCTGACCGAGTAGGGGCTGGCTCAGTCGTTAAACGTCTCAGTCGTTCAAAGTTTCTGGCTGGCGCTCGCCGTCGGCGGGCTTATTCGGCGTGAACGCCAACATGAGCATGGCGAGCGTCACCAAATCGAGCACGAAAGTGGCCCCAAACACGATGAGCGAGAGGATCAGCTCGCGCGTCACCATGAGCGTGATGAGCCCAACGAAGACCGCGACGAGCGCCGCAAGCCCCACGAGCTCGCCGGGGCGAAGGGTGCTGCGGGAGCGCGGTTCGGTCATGAGTCACTACTCTCTTTCGCTGGAGTCGTCGACGTCAGGCTGAAGCCGGCGATGAGTAAGAAGACGCCCAGCATCACGGCCCAGGCGCCAAAGAATCCGACGGCGCTCACCGGGTCGCCCACCAGGGCGAGTACCACGGCGAGTGCCAGGGTTCCGATGCCGATGACGACGGCGTCGCGTGCCAGCGGACTGCGATCGCGATGACGGATGCCCCACACGAGTTCGAGGGCACCCGCGAGCACGGCATACCCGCCGACCAACAGCAAGAGCAGCGCGAGGCCACCCCCGACAGTGGCCAGCACGACCAAAGCCAAGGCACCCGCGGCACCCGCGATGATGGCGAGCCCACGATGCAAGGGCCGCTGCGGATCATCCCGCTGCATCCGCAGGCTCGTGAACGCGAGCACAACGGCCGTGGCGAGCCCGAAGGCACCCAGCATGACGAGCCCCAGCGCGGGGGAGTGGTTCGCCGTGAAGGTAATGATGAGCCCGACCACGATTGCTGGGATAGCACGGAGTACTGGCGCGACCCACCCCGAAGGGTTACGACGCGCAGACTCGATAGGCATGGTCCCAGCGTAGGGCGCGCTCGCCGAGAGCATCCTGCGATTCATGCCCTCCTGGTGCGCTCTCTTGTCACCAGCCGACGCGCGATGATGCCGATCGGTCAGAGTCGTGCGAAGCTGTCGATGTCGTCGAGGAACTCCCGAACAGACTGTTCAGAGACGGTCGCCCGAGTCGCCTCGAGCGCACTGAGGTAGTCATCGGTCGCAAGTTCGCTGCCCGACTCGGGGTCCGCGTCAGAGCGGAGCGCGTGTGCCAGGGCTTGTTGCGACGCGCGCCGGCCCGCATATTCAATGTCGGCCGGGGTGAGTCCCTCGCTGCGAGCGACGAGTACATCGAGGTCGATGTGCTCGATGACGCTGCTGGGGACGTAGCGCTGCCAGATAGCGCGCCGCGCCTCGGCATCGGGCAGTCCAATCGGAATGACATAGTCGAAGCGGCCGTGCCGCAGAAAGGCTGCATCGAGAGCGCGCACGAAGTTGGTGGCACAGATCAGCAGTCGTCCTGGGCGTTCACGGAATTCGGCGACAAGCTTGAGTAGCTCATTCGTGACCCCCTGAGTCGGTGACGGCGGATCACCGCGCCGCTGCGATGCGATCTCCTCGACTTCGTCGATGAAGACCACAGCGTGCTCTAGGTTCCCAATGACATCGAACGACGCTCGAAGCGCGCCCGCGAGACCCCCGCGTTCATCAGCCAGCCGAGACGGAAAGAGCTCCACGAACGGCCAGTCGAGCCGCGAAGCAACGGCGCGGGCGAAGGTCGTCTTGCCCGTACCGGGCGGGCCGAATAGCATCACCGCGCGGGGGGGAACCACGCCGTAGCGGTCCGCGAGGTCCGGGCGAGAGAGCGGCGTCACGAGTCTCTCCTCGAGCAGTTCCTTCTCGCGGCGCATCCCTCCGACGTTCTCCCACAGGTGCCTCGACAAGATGCGCCCGCCCACCTCTTTGAGCAAGTCAAGCTCTCGACGTTGCACGGGCATGTGGCGCTCGAGGTACCGCAGATGGTGTCGCGGCTCGAACCCGTTCGAGGTGAGCCCATCGAGGCGATCCCCGTCTTCGGGAACCAGGATCGAGAGCTTGCCCAGACCGAGGGGCGCCATTCGACGTTCGAGCGCATCGAGCAGGCCCGCCCCGATCTGCGCCGATGCCATGTCATCCGCGACCGCGAAGAACACGATCCAGCCTTGAGCGTGCGCCGCGCGTCCGACCGCGGCACCGATCACTTTCTCGTCGAGGATTGCCACGACTGCGTGATCCTCTTGGCAGGAGGCGATCACTTCAGACAGGGCATAGACCGACCCATCCTGCTCGCGGTTGATGTCTTCGTACAGGCGCACGACGCCGTCGAGGTCGTCGTCGTGGAAGTCACGGATGCTGGTGCGGGTCATGTTTCGCATACTCGCACGACGAACCGTGATCTCACCAAAAATCATCTTCTCAAGCGCTATCGTCTGCGTCATGACGAAAACTCTGGCGCACGTTCGCGTCGTGGGTGCCATCTCGGCACTGTTCGTCGCGGCGGGCGCACTCACCGCTTGCTCGGGGTTGCGTTCTGCAGACCCGGCCCCGGAACCGGTGCCGACCCCCGAAACCACCGTGACCTACGGTGACGCTGATGCGGGCCCCGGCGCGTTTATCATCCGGTACGCAAATCAAGAGCTACGTCTTGCACCCGCGAGCTGGCGTCTCGGCGATGAATCGTCAGAGAGTATTCAGGACACCCCACCCTCGATAGACGGTGCCGACGAACTTTATGTCTTCAGTCCTGTAGCGGGCTGGTTCATCTACTTCGACCAGTACACGGGCCGGAATCCACAAGTTTGTGACGGAATTGCTGTCGTCCCAGAGGTCGAAGACTTGGGTGGTGGATGGTCGGTGATTCGACCCGGTGGACCAGACGGCGCTTATTCACTGAGTATCTATGCGGCATCAGGGCCAGGCGGCGGCCCCAACGGCGAGATGACCGGCCTTATCACGTGGAACGTTTCGAACGGCACGCCGCTGCCGCCGCCGTCGGCCACCATCAGCGTCCTCCGCGAGGATGACGGCACCCTGGATGCGTGGGATGTGACTGTCTCAGTGGCCAATCTCGACCCACCCACCGGAAACGTGAGCGCCCTCGTCACGGTGACATCGGCAGAAGGCCGTTCGACTATTTTTCGGCCGGAACCCACGGGCGGGTGCTCGTACGGGTATCTGACCCTCACATCAGGCTTGGATGACACTGAGGCGCAGGAGGTTCTCTCACTGGGGAGCGCTCCGTACACCTACACCGTTCAGCTAGTGATCGAGGGCACGACGTATGTCGGAACCGCTCAGTACACGGGGGGGCCGAATGACGTTCCCCTCGAATTCACAACACCGCTCCCCTGATCAGATTTGACTGCTGACCGATCCATCGCGCGGGTGCATAACAGACCCAGTCGGGGCGGTGCCTCGTTAGATTCGGGGCATGTCGGCGAAACGTGAGAAGTGCCCGTGGAACCCGACGGTGATGGTGTCGGTCGGCCCGTTACGGTGCTTGGCGACAATGAAGTCGGCCTCGCCGGCGCGCGGGTTCTCTTTCTCGTAGGCGCTCTCGCGGTGAAGCAGGATCACCATGTCAGCGTCTTGCTCCAGCGAGCCCGACTCACGCAGGTCACTCAGGGCGGGCTTCTTGTCGGCGCGCTGCTCAGGGCCCCGGTTGAGCTGCGAGAGTGCGACGACCGGAACCTGAAGCTCTTTGGCCATGAGCTTGAGGGCTCGCGAGAACTCGCTGACCTCCTGCTGCCGACTCTCCACGCGCTTGCCGCTTGTCATCAGCTGCAAGTAGTCGATGATCACCATCTTCAGGCCGACCTTCTGCTTGAGGCGGCGGCACTTGGCGCGAATTTCGACCAGTGTCATGTTGGGGCTGTCATCGATGTAGAGCGGAGCGTCGTTGATGCGACCGCGAGTCGCGGCGATCGTTGTCCAGTCGCGGTTGTCGACCGTGCCTTTGCGCATGGCCTGTAGAGGCACGGATGCCTCGGCCGACAGCAGGCGCATCGCGATCTCGCTGCGGCCCATCTCGAGCGAAAAGATGATCGTAGGCATGTCGTGTTTGATCGCAGCGGCCCGAGCGAAGTCGAGCGCGAGCGTCGACTTGCCGAGGGCCGGTCGAGCCGCGACCAGGATCAACTGGCCGGGGTGCAAACCGTTGGTCAGGGCATCCAGATCATGAAAGCCAGTAGGAACGCCGGTCATCGACCCGTCGCGACCCTTCGCCGCCTCGATCTCATCCATCGCGGTGGTCACGGCCTCGGTAAGCGGAATGAAGTCTTCGGCTTCGACGCCGCCGGCCACCTGGTAAATCTCGGCTTGCGCATTGTTGACCAGATCGGCAACCTCGCCTTCTGATGCGTAGCCCATCTGAACGATGCGCGTTCCCGCCTCGACTAGCCGGCGCAGGACTGCCTTTTCGGCGACGAGCGAAGCGTAGAAGCCCGCGTTCGCGGCGGTCGGCACAATGGCCGTCAGCGTGTGCAGGTAGTCGGCTCCGCCGGCGCGGCTCAGGGCACCCGATTTGGTGAGTTCGTCGGTGACGGCGATGACGTCGGTTGGCTCACCGTGCGAAAAGAGGGTGAGGATGGCCTCGAAGATGACCTCGTGCTTCGGGATGTAAAAGTCGACGCCACGCACGGTCTCGACAACATCGGCGACGGCGTCTTTGCTGAGGAGCATGCCCCCGAGCGCGCTCTGTTCGGCGAGAAGGTCGTGCGGGGGAACACGATCATGGCCACGAGTATCGCCCGTACCGCGCGATTCGCCATTACCTCGGGGATCAGGAGCTGCCGAGATGTGTGCGATGGACATCTCAACCCCCTCTCTTTACTCGCTCGTCCGTCGTTGCGTGCCGTGATGCCGGTCGCTCTGCCATCAGGTCTACCGCTGACCCCCGACGACCGGTCGGAGCGACGCACCTCGTATCGCTGATGGCGTGACGGTTTACCCTAGGAACCGCTTGCCTCCCCCTCAAATCACCCCTGTGGATAACCATGTGGATTCATGCGGAGAAACGCCGTATCTGGTGTGGGGAACCTGTGGAAACACCTGTGCAGTTTCGTGCATCTTTCCGAGAAAAAGCACCGTTGACCTGGGGTTTAGATATACACATGGTGTGTGGAGAAACAGGGTTCAACCGACCCCTGAGACTTGACCACGAGGTTTCACGACCTGTGGACGAACACGCCGTGTGCCCCTTGACAGACCCATGCAAGAAGCGGTACTCACGCCAAGGCGCGAGTACCGCTTCCGGGTGCAACGAGTGACTACTTGGCGGCCACAACCGAGATCGTGATCGTCGCTACAATGCCATCGCGCAGCTTGAGAATTGCCTCGTGCTGGCCGAGCCCCTTGATGGGTGCGACGAGCTCGAGCAAACGCTTGTCGATCGAGCCGAGGCCAGCTGCGGCCACTGCATCAGCGACGTCTCCGGTCTTGACCGAACCAAACAGACGCCCTTCGGTGCCCGCCTTGACGGTGAGAGTGACCGCGTTCGCCTCGAGGCGTGCCTTGAGGTCCATGGCCTCCTCGATCGTGGCGTGCTCGCGTGCTACGCGCGCCGCCTTGATCGAATCGACTTGCTTCTCGCCACCACGAGACCACGCCACCGCGAGACCCTGGGGAATGAGGTAGTTGCGGGCGTACCCGTTCTTGACCTCGACGACATCGCCGGGCGCACCGAGTCCGGTGACATCCTGCGTGAGAATGAGCTTCGACATCACGTACTCCTATCGGCCAGCGCCCGCGTACGGCAGCAGTGCCATCTCGCGCGCGTTCTTGACGGCGCGGGCGATGAGGCGCTGCTCCTGCACGGAGACACCGGTGATGCGACGGGCGCGGATCTTCCCACGCTCCGAGATGAACTTACGGAGGGTCGCGACGTCTTTGTAGTCGATGACCCCGACGCGGATTGCCTTAGCGGGAGCGGCGTTCTTCGCGCCCTTGCCACCGCGCGGCTTGCGGCGGTCGCCGCTGCTCTTGCCAGCCATGTGGTTGTCCTTTGCTTACTGAGAGAAATGCTTACGGAAAGAACTGGATCAGAAGGGAGTGTCGTCCGAGAACGAGCCCGGAGTGTTCCACACCTCGCCCGCCGCGGGAGCGCCCCATGCTGCAGGTGCTCCCCACGGCTCGTCGGCGATCGGAGCGCCACCGCTACGGCCGCCCGTGGCACCACCACTGCTCGCGCTACGCGTCACCTGTGCGGTCGCGTACCGAAGGCTTGGGCCGATCTCGTCGACCTCGAGCTCGATCGCTGTGCGCTTCTCGCCCTCTTTGGTCTCGTATGAGCGCTGCTTCAGGCGACCCTGCGCGATGACACGGCTCCCCTTGGTCAACGAGCTCGCGACATGCTCGGCGAATTCCCGCCACACGCTTGCGCGCAGGAACAAGGCTTCGCCGTCTTTCCAGTCGTTCGACGCGCGGTCGAAAGAACGAGGGGTCGAGGCGATCGTGAAGTTCGCGACGGCGAGTCCGCTCTGCGTGTAGCGCAGCTCGGGGTCGGCAGTGAGGTTACCGACGACGGTGATAATCGTCTCGCCGGCCACGACTACTCCGCTGCCTTGGCGGTCGACGCTGCCTTGCTCGCGGCAACGGCCGCACGAGCGGCCTTGCCCTCGGCGCGGGCGGTGTTCTCGGCCGCAATCGACGCGGCGCGGGCGACGGACTCTTCGGTGCGCAAAACCTTGGTGCGCATGACGGCCTCGCTGAGCTTCAACTGGCGATCGAGCTCTTGGGTCGCTGCCGAGCTCGCCGTGAAGTTGACGACAGCGTAGATGCCCTCGTTCTTCTTGTTGATCTCGTATGCGAGCCGGCGTCGGCCCCAGATGTCGACGTTCTCGATGGTGCCGCCGTCGTTCCGGATCACGCCAAGAAATTTGTCTAGGCTCGGAGCGACAGTGCGCTCATCGATCTCCGGGTCGAGAATGACCATCAATTCGTACTGATGCATGACTCACCCACCTCCTTCGGACTCGAACGGCTGCAGACGGTCTGCAGCAGGAGGGTTATGGCATCGCTTGCCACCGCGCGCGTGAGCGGCGGGGCAACCTGCAGAGTCTAGTCGGATGCAGAGCACGACTCAAACCATCGGCATCGTCACTCGACGCGCGTCGCGTACCAGGCGCGCAAGCGTCGCTCGGCCTCAGCGTCTCCCAGCGGCCCCTCATCGAGTCGCTGTTCGAGCAAAAAACGGTACGCCTCGCCGACCACGGGCCCGGGGCGCAGCTCGAGCAGGCCCATGATTTGCTCGCCGTCTAGGTCAGGGCGGATTGCCTGAAGCTCCTCTTGCTCGGCAAGCTCGCCCATGCGACGCTCGAGTTCGTCATAGGAACCGCGCAATCGCGCCTCTTTGCGACGGTTGCGAGTCGTGACGTCAGCTCTGGTGAGAATGTGCAGTCGCTCGAGCAGGGCACCCGCGTCACGCACATACCGGCGCACGCCCGAGTCGGTCCACGGAGCGTCGCTGTAACCGAAGAACCGCAGGTGCAACTCGACCAGGCGACTCACTGCGGTGATGGTGTCTTTGTCGAAACGCAGCGCAGTCAACCGTTTGCGCGCGAGCTTGGCGCCCACGACGTCGTGGTGATGAAAGGTGACGGCGCCGCCAGCCTCGACGCGTTTCGTCGCAGGCTTTCCGATGTCGTGCAGAAGGGCGGCGAGGCGAAGCACCACGTCGGGCGCTGCGTCCGGCATTCGCTGAGCCTCAAGATCGATCGCCTGTTCGAGCACGGTGAGGGAGTGTTCGTAGACATCTTTGTGGTGCGCGTGCTCATCGACCTCAAGGCGCAAAGCGGGCAGTTCGGGGAGGACAAGCTCGGCGAGCCCCGTGTCGACGAGGAGCGCCAGCCCACGGCGTGGCTCGGCGGTGCAGAGTAGCTTCACGAGTTCATCACGCACTCGTTCAGCCGAGACGATCGACATGCGTTCGCGCATCCGGCCCATGGCTTCGACCACCGATGGGTCAACATCTACCCGCAGCTGAGACGCGAAACGGGCCGCCCGCAGCATCCGCAGCGGGTCGTCACCAAACGAATCATCGGGGCTGCCGGGCGTCATCAATCGTCGGGCGAACAGGTCGTCGAGGCCACCAGCGGGATCGACGAGCGTGCGGGCTGGCAGTCGAAGTGCCATGGCGTTCATCGTGAAGTCACGACGCACGAGGTCGCCCTCCAGCGTGTCGCCGAAGGCCACCTCAGGCTTGCGCGAGCCCGAGGAGTATTGGTCGGACCGATATGTCGTGATCTCGACGGTATGCGCACCCAGCCGGGCGCCGATCGTGCCGAACGCGCGGCCGATCTCCCAGTGGGCGTCGGCCACCGGCTTCACAATGCGGATGATGTCGTCAGGCCGGGCTGACGTGGCCAGATCGAGGTCGTTGACAGCACGGCCGAGGAAGGCGTCGCGCACAGGACCGCCGACGAGGGCGAGCTCGTGCCCGGCAGCCACGAAGAGGTCGGCAAGCGTGGCGAGGGGCTCTGATGCGGCGAGGGCCTCGAGTCGGGTGACGGCCGCGGCCACGCTCTCCATAGTGACCAGAGTCTAGACTTCCCTCATGTCGGCCGAGCGGGAACGAGAGGGTCGCCGCGCTCTCACCCCGCTGACTCGGCTCCTGGTTGTTGGCGGTCTGGCGGTCGGTCTCGCGGTCAGCTCTCTCACCCCAGCTCCGATCGCGGATGCCGCGTGGTCGGCCACAGCCAGCGATCCCGACGGCGTCGCGATCGACGTCGTCGCCGCGCCCGCGGCGAACGGCATTGTGCGACCCGGGGATTCCGTGAGGGTGCGAGTCACCGTCACCAACACGGGCACCGAGCCGAGCGGCAGCATCACCGTTGCGCTCTCGATCGACGGCGCCCGCGCCGTTGACTCTCAGCAGCTCGCCACATGGTTTGCGGAAGACGATCTCGGGGATGGCGCTCTCGAGATCGATGATCGCCCCCTCACTTCGACGACACTTTCGTCGCTTGAGCCCGACGCGAGCGCAGTGCTCGACCTCATCGTTCTGTCGGCCGAAGAGGTGCTGAGCGGCTCGTTTGGTCCGCGGCTCGCAACCGTGCGAGCCGCGCTCGACGATGTGGAGTTGGCACTCGACCACACTGCGCTCGTGTGGGTACCCGACGGCACGACGGCACCGGTGGCGGCCACGACCTTCGTCGCTGCCATCACCACGCCCGGCGAGAGTGCCGCGTTTTTGTCGGCCGATGACCTTGCGAGGTACACGGCCGAGGCAGGTGCACTCACCCGCACGCTTGACGCGGTCGCCGGGCGCACCGTGCTGCTCGCCATCGACCCGCGAATTATCGCGTCCATTAGGCTCCTAGGCTCGCAAGCTCCCGCGTCTGCCACCCAGTTCCTCGACCGCCTTCAAGCGGCGCCCAACGAGAGCTTTCTGCTTCCCTGGGCCGACGCCGACCCCCTTGCCACCATCGCGGCGGCGGGGAGCGCGCTGCCGAATCCCGAGGGCGCGGGTCTGGTCACGACGACTGCTGAGGGCGACAACACGCCGGCGCCGAACCCCACCCCGTCTCCCGAGCAATCCGTGCGACTCGCCGAGCTGACCGCCTGGCCTGTCACCCTCGAGGGAGTCGTGTGGGCGGATCGCGGCGGCCTGACCGCCGACGCCCTACCCCTCCTTGCCGAACAGGGTGCCAGCGTCGTGATTGCGCCCGGCTCGTTTCTCGAGCAGGCTGCGGTGCCGCAACAGGTCGGAGACCTGCTCGTGCTGCGGGCCGACGACGCCCTCTCCGCGGCGGCACGCGAGGCCAGTCTCGCGATCTCACCGCAACGGTTCGACCGCGCAATGGCGCGGGTTTCGGCACTGCTCGCGGCGACCGGAGACGCGGAGCCTGGCATCCCCGCGTTGATCGCGCTGAGTCGCGACCGCCTCGCCGACACCGGCCGACTCCTCGACACCATCGCCCAGACCGTGGCGCTTCCGTGGTCCACCGGCGCCGCAGCCTCTGCGGCTCTGGGGCGCACGGCGGTCTCGGTCGAGGTCATCGAGTCATCGAGCGACGAGGGCCGGCTCGCCGCTGTGCGCGCTGCCCTCGCCGCCGAGGCAGAAGACCGGATCTTCGCCACGATTGCCGTCACACCTGAGGCGATCACCGACGTGCGACGCCTCGACCTGCTGGCGGCGCTGTCGGTCGGCTGGGGCGACCAGTCGATCGACGCCTTGCAGAGCTTCGTCCGCGAATCGGAACAGTTGCGCTCGTCGGTGCAGGTCGCCGAGAGCAGCCCGATCACCCTCGCCACCGACCGGGCCTCGCTGCCAGTGACGGTGCAGAACGGGCTCGACGTCGCCGTGCGGGTCTTCGTGCACGTCGATCCCGATACCGCGCAGCTGCGCGTGACCGACCCGCGCGTCGAGACCCTCGTCGAGCCGCGCTCGCAGACCCGCGCGCTTGTGCCCGTCGAGTCACTGACGAACGGCCAGGTCAACATCACTGTGACTGTGCGGGATGCTGACAGCCGCGTCATCGGATCACCCACACGGGTAGCGCTCAATCTGCAAGCCGGGTGGGAAACCGCGGGTACGATCGCCGTCGCGATTGCCTTGCTACTGCTGCTGACGGTTGGCATCACCCGTGACATTCGCAAACGCCGTCGACGCCGGGCGGAACAGTCATGACCGCGCCGGGCGAAGCGGGCATTGGGCGGGCCAGCCTCATGCTGGCTTCAGGCACGATCGTGTCGCGGGTGCTCGGGTTCGTCAGCGCCGTGATGCTCACGCAGACCATTGGTGCCCTCGGTTCTGGAGCCAACACTTTCGCGCTCGCGAATCAGTTGCCCAACAACATCTATGCGATCGTCGCCGGAGGCGTGCTGAGCGCGGTGCTCGTGCCACAAATCGTGCGTGCGAGCGTCGATGCTGACGGCGGCCAGCGTTTCATCAATCGCCTCGTCACCATCGGCATCGTCGTCTTCCTGATCGCTGGGGTGCTCGCGACCTTGGCCGCACCACTACTCGTGAGCATCTACGCGGCCACGGCCAACGGCGCGGGTGAGCGCGGCTTCACTCCCGAAGAAATCTCACTAGCGGTCGCCTTCGCTTACTGGTGCCTGCCGCAGGTGCTGTTCTACGCACTGTTTACTCTGTTCGGCGAGGTGCTAAATGCCCGCCGCGTCTTTGGACCGTTCACTTGGGCCCCGGCAATCAATAACGTCGTCGCTATCGGGGGCATTGTCGCGTTCCGTCTGCTCTTCGAGGCCGACGTCACCGACGCCACCGCCTGGACTCTGGCGATGATCGCTGTAATTGGCGGTTCGGCAACGCTCGGCGTGGCCGCGCAGGCCTTCGTGCTCGTGCTGTTTTGGCGGCGGGCGGGCTTGCGGTATCGCCCCGACTTCCGATGGCGAGGTGCGGGTCTCGGTGCAACAGGCCGGGCAGCCGGTTGGGTCTTCGCCATGATCGTCGTCATGCAGATCGGCGGCATCGTGCAGACGCGAGTCGCCTCGATCGCTGCTACCTCCGATGACGCATCGCTCATGGTGATGCGCACCGCGTGGCTACTGTTCATGCTTCCCCACTCGGTCGTCGTCGTTTCGCTGGTTACCGCCTACCTGACGCGCATGAGCACTCACGCTCGCGATGGCGACCGCGAAGCAGTGAGGGTTGACACCACAGAGGCCATCCGACTGACGGGCCTGTTCATGACCCTCGCGACCATCGGCCTCATTGCCGTCGCGGTGCCGTTTGGCCGCATTTTCGACGCGTCTGCCGTCGATCAGATCGCCACGGTGCTCATCGCGTTTGTCGTCGGGCTCGTGCCCTTCAGCGTCTATTTCGTCATGCAGCGCGTCTTCTACGCCCTCGATGACACCCGCACGGCGTTCTGGTTACAGGTCGCTCACACGCTGTTCTTCATCATTGGCGCCGTGCTGTGCGTTCTGCTGCCGACCGCATGGATCGTTCCCGGCATCGGCCTCGTCACGTCGGGTGCCGCCATATTCCAAATGATCCTTGGCGGCGTTGCGCTGCGAGGTCGCCTCGGTTCGCTGGATGCCCCCCTGATGGTACGCCGCATGGCGCAGTTTGCCATCGCGGGGGCCGCCTCGCTGCTTGTCGGGCTACTGATCGCCTGGTCTCTCGGCAGCTTCGCCGAGACCGGATTCGCGCGCGACACGGTCGGCGGCGCCGCCGTGAGCGTCGTGCTCATCGGCACACCCATGATTGTCGTGTACGGCGGGATACTGCTCGCGATGCGGGTGCCCGAAGTGACTGGCGCGCTCGCGCTCGTTCAGCGTCGCCTCGGCCGGTGAACGGTCCGTGAACTCCCGCAAGGGCGGAATAGTCGCGCCCTATGCTGGGTTACTGCTCGTGTCGGTGATCGTCGTGCCGGCTCAGAACTCGTGAGGACACCCATGCGTCACGTCATCATCATTGGCTCCGGCCCGGCCGGCTACACGGCAGCGATCTACGCCGCCCGCGCCAACCTTGAGCCCCTCGTCATTGCAAGCTCGGTAGAGTACGGCGGCGAGCTCATGAAGACCACCGACGTCGAGAATTTTCCCGGGTTCCCCGAGGGCATTATGGGGCCCGACCTCATGACCCGCATGCAGCAGCAGGCCGAGCGGTTCGGTGCCGAGATCGTCTACGACGACGTTGTATCGCTCGAACTCGACGGACCGGTCAAGGCCGTCACCCTCGGCAATGGCGATCGTCACGAGGCGCACGCCGTGATCTACGCGACGGGCTCGGCCTACCGCAAACTCGGCCTCCCCGACGAAGAGCGCCTGAGCGGCTACGGCGTCTCGTGGTGCGCCACGTGCGACGGGGCGTTCTTCCGCCAAAAGACCGTGGCCGTCATCGGCGGCGGCGACTCAGCCATGGAGGAAGCGACCTTTCTCACCCGCTTCGCCGATAAGGTCTACGTGATCCACCGCAGCGAGAGCTTCCGGGCGTCTGCCGCCATGATCGACCGCGCTCGCGCCGACGAGAAGATCGAATTCGTGATGAACTCGAGGGTCGAGCACATCTATGGCGCCGAACTGGTGACGGGGATCGGGATCGTCGACACGGTGACTGGCGACGAGCGCACTCTCGACCTGCAGGGCGTGTTCGTGGCCATCGGTGCCGACCCACGCACCCACCTGGTGCACGGTGTACTCGAGCTCACTGAGCAGGGCACGATTGCGGTGGATGGCCGTTCGTCGCGCACGAGCGTGGCCGGTGTCTTCGCCGCAGGCGACGTGGTCGACCCCACCTACAAGCAGGCGATCACCGCCGCAGGCAGCGGCACTGTCGCGGCGCTTGACGCGCAGCACTACCTCGAGACCGTCCACGACGCGAGCCGCACCGCGGCCGTCGCGTCCGCCTGATCCGACCATCGAAATCAAGGAGAACACTATGAGCACGCGCGATGTCACCGATGCCACCTTTGAGGCGGAGGTACTCAAGAACGAGAAAACGATCATGGTCGACTTCTGGGCTGAGTGGTGCGGCCCCTGCCGTGCCGTGTCGCCTATTCTCGACGCGATCGCGAGCGAGCACCCCGACAAGATCGAGATCGTCAAGCTCAACGTCGACCACAACCCCGAGACCGCGATGAAATACCAGATCACCTCGATCCCGGCGATGAAGATCTTCCGTGGCGGCGAAGTCGTCAAGACCGTCATCGGCGCCAAGCCGAAGCCGGCGCTCGAAGCCGACCTGGCCGAGTTCCTGGCCTGAGGCTCGGATCGACCGACGCTGTAGTCGCTGAGTCGAGCGCCAGGCCCGTCCCCGAACACGGGGGCGGGCCTTTCGTGGTCTGCACCGTACTCTTGATGCCACGGGCTCCTGACGAACTTGCCTACACGGCGGGGCACATCTGAGGCGCGCCGACGACCGATCTGCCCCGACCAACGACCAGAGGCACGAGTATGACGATCTCCAGCGAGGGCACCAACCTCGACCCGTGGTACGGCCACTATGCAGCCCGCACGGCGGGGCTCAGCGCATCAGAAGTGCGTGCGCTGTTTGCCGTGGCCTCGCGCCCCGAGGTGGTTTCGCTCGCGGGCGGCATGCCGTTCGTCTCCGCCCTCCCTCTCACGACAATCACGGAGTCGATGGATCGCGTCATGCGCGACAGGGGGGCCTCGGCCTTGCAGTACGGCTCTGGTCAAGGTACGCCCGAGTTGCGCGAGCACATTCTCGAGATCATGGCCCTCGAAGGTATTCGTGCTGGCGTTGACGACGTGGTCGTCACCACCGGCTCGCAGCAGGCTCTCGATCTCGTCGCCAAGCTCTTCCTTGACCCGGGCGACGTTGTGCTCGCCGAGTCGCCCTCGTACGTCGGCGCAATGGGCATCTTCCGCTCGTACCAGGCAGAGGTCGCGCACATTCCGATGGATGCTGACGGCATGATCCCCGCGGCCCTCACGGAGCGAATCATCTCATTGCGGGCGGCGGGCAAGCAGCTGAAGTTGCTCTACCTGATCCCCAACTTCCACAACCCGGCAGGCGTGACGCTGTCGAGCGAGCGTCGCCTCGAGATCATCGACATCGCGCGATCGGAAGGCATCCTGATTCTCGAAGACAACCCTTACGGGTTGTTGTGGTTCGACCGACCAGCCCCCGCCGCAATGCGTAGCGTCGAAACCGACGGAGTCGTGTACCTGGGCTCGTTCTCGAAGACGCTCGCCCCCGGATTCCGCGTGGGCTGGGCACTCGCGCCGCACGCGATCCGCGAGAAGCTCGTGCTGGCGGCCGAAGCGGCCATTCTCAGCCCCAGCTCGCTCAACCAGATGGTCATCAGCGATTACCTCGACCGGGCCGACTGGCGCGGTCAGATCGACGTGTTCCGCTCGCTATACCGTGACCGCCGCGATGCGATGATCGACGCTCTTGAGCAGTACCTACCCGACCTCAGTTGGACGATCCCCAACGGCGGCTTCTACGTCTGGGTGAACCTCACCGAGGGCCTCGACTCGAAAGCCATGCTGCCGAGAGCCGTCAAAGAGCTCGTGGCATATACGCCCGGCACGGCATTTTTCGCGGATGGTTCGGGTCGCGGCCATCTGCGTCTCGCGTTTTGCTACCCACCCCCCGCCGAGATTCGAGAGGGAATTCGCCGCCTCGCGACCGTCGTGCGCGGCGAGCAAGAGCTGCTCGAGACGTTCTCGCCCACCGAGCCGATCACGGCCGTGGCCTATGACCCGCACGTGGCAAGCCCACCGCCGAACCTCTCGTGACCGATGAATCCGCGCCCATTAGGGCGGCTCAAGACCCCCCGCGCGCCCGGCGCGTCGTAGTGCTCGCCGGCGGTATCTCGCATGAGCGCGACATATCGCTGAAGTCAGGTCGACGCGTCGCCGACGGGCTCGCTGCCCACGGCCTCGAGGTCACGCTGCTCGACCCCGACGCCACCCTATTGCCCACCCTGCTCGCCGACCGCCCCGACGTGGTCTGGCCGACCCTGCACGGCGCGAGCGGAGAAGATGGGGCCTTGCGAAGCCTGCTCGAGTTCCTCGGGCTGCCCTATGTCGGTTCATCGGCCAGCTCGACACGCTTGGCGTGGGACAAGCCGCGAGCCAAGACCATCGTCGAGCGCGCCGGAGTTGCCACGCCACACTCAATTGCCCTGACGCGAGACGCCTTTCGCGAGCTCGGTGCCGAAAGCGTACTCGCCGTCGTCCGAGGCGAGTTGCCGCCACCCGTCGCGGTCAAACCCGCTCAGGGCGGATCGGCGCAGGGGGTGAGCCTCGTCGACACCGACGAAGAGCTACGCCGCGCCATGGTGCTCGCTTACACCTATTCTGACGTCGCCCTCATCGAACAGCGCATCACCGGAACCGAGGTCGCGATCGGCATCATCGATACCGGCGACGGGCCGGTCGCCCTCCCCGTTGTCGAAATCGAACCGCTGTCTGGTGTCTATGGCTTCGAGGCGCGCTACAACGCCGGCGAGACCCGTTTCTACGCGCCGGCTCGCATCGACGAGGGCACCGCGGCGCGCGCCACCGAGGTTGCCCTTGCCGCCCACCGCGCCCTCGGCCTGCGCCACATTAGCCGCATTGATCTGATCATTGACGGCGCGGGAACCCCCTGGTTCCTCGAGGCCAGCGTTATGCCCGGACTCACCGAGACGTCGACCTTTGCTCTCGCACTTGAAGCCGCTGGGCACGACGTCGGGTGGGTCTACGCAGAGCTGGCGCAAACCGCCGTGCGCGATGCTCAGCGCTAACTGAAGCCGTCGTCACCCAGCTCGCCGAGAATTCGGTTGAGGTCTGCAACGGTCGCGAAGTCAATCACGAGCGAGCCCTTCTTCTGGCCAAGCGAGATTGTCACTCGGGTGTTCAGGCGGTCACCCAGACGGCCGGCAATTTCATTGAGCTGACCTTGACGCGCTCCCGCCGACGGCTTCCTGACTGCCTTCGCTGACTTCGACAACGACGCGCCCGAGAGCAAAGCGGCGGCAGCCTCGGCCTGCCGTACCGACAGTTCTTCGTTCACGATCTTGTCGGAGAGTTTCAGCATCGCGGCCGTGCTTCCCGCCGCTAGCACCGCGCGGGCATGGCCTGGCGTGAGCACCCCAGCTGCGACCCGCGCCTGAACAGGCTGGGGCAACTTGAGCAGTCGCAGGGTGTTGGTTATCTGGGGGCGCGAGCGGCCCAGCCGCTCGGCCAATAGTTCTTGGGTAATGCCAAAGTCCTCGAGCAGTTGCTGGTACGCGCTCGCCTCCTCCAGCGCGTTCAACTGCGCACGGTGCAAGTTCTCGAGCAGGGCATCCCGCAACATGTTGTCATCGCTCGTGTTGCGAACGATCGCGGGAATCACCGCGAGCCCGGCGATCGCAGATGCCCGCAGCCGACGCTCGCCCATGATGAGCTCGTAGGCCGGCTCACCTGCCTGAGCGCCGGCGCGCTCGCGCACCACGATGGGCTGCAGAACCCCGAACTCGCGAACCGAGTGCACCAGCTCGGCTAGATCATCTTCGCGAAACTCTGTACGTGGCTGTTGCGGGTTGGGCACAATGTCGCTCGGAGCGATCGCGGCGAGGCGTGCGCCGGGAACGGCGGAGAGCGCCTCACCGGCGGTGGGAGCCAGGGCGGGGAAAAAGACGTCGACAGGGCGCTCACCCTCGCCGGTCGGGATGAGGGCCCCGATACCGCGGCCCAATCCAGTGCGCTTCTGAGCCATCAGGTGGCCTTTCCTCGGTGAGCAATCTCGGCGGCCGCCTCAAGGTACGAGAGCGAGCCGGGGGAACCCTCGTCGTAGCTGATGACACTTTGGCCGTAGCTCGGCGCCTCGCTGATGCGGACGGAGCGGGGGATGAGGGTGTCGAGCACTTGGTCGGGAAAGTGCTCCCGCACATCGGCCACAACCTGGTTAGCGAGGTTGGTGCGGGAGTCGTACATGGTGAGCAAGATCGTCGAGACACTGAGCCGCGGGTTCAGGTGCCGTTCGATGAGCTGGATGCTGTTGAGGAGCTGGCTGAGCCCCTCGAGCGCGTAGTACTCGCACTGGATCGGGATGAGCACCTCCCGCGCCGCCACGAAGGCGTTAATCGTGAGCAAGCCCAGCGACGGCGGGCAGTCGATGAACACGTAGTGGAAGGGCTCCTCGCTCGCGGCCAAGAAGGCGTCGAGCGCGGTGCGAAGTCGTTGTTCACGGGCGACCAGCGACACCAGCTCAATCTCGGCGCCGGCGAGGTGAATCGTCGCGGGCACGCAATACAGGTGGTCGAACTCAGGACTCTTCTGCACGACACCGGCGAGAGGCGAGTCGCCGACGACGACGTCGTAGACGCTCGGTGTCTCGGCGCGATGCTCCACACCGAGCGCTGTTGACGCGTTGCCTTGGGGGTCGAGATCGATCACGAGAACGCGGGCACCCGATCGGGCAAGCGCCGCAGCGAGGTTGACTGTCGTCGTGGTCTTGCCGACACCGCCCTTCTGGTTCGAGACGGTGATCACCCGCGTCAGTTTGGGTAGCGGAAGCGTCGTGCCCTCGAGGGCGATGCGACGCCGGGTGATCTCGGCGACCTCCCGCGCCAGGGGCGTGGTCTCGTCGTACGGTCCCTCGGTCGTCACTGATGAGCCTCCCGCTCGAATGTTTCACGTGAAACGGCAGCCGCTTGACGGCGCCCTGTGCGCATCCGGCTTGCCGTCATGAACGGCGAAGCGTCAGGATGCCCCGCCTACTGTAGCCCGAAACAGACGAGTCACCTCGGGCACGATGCCCTCGCCCAGCTCGAGCACCTCGATATCCTTCACGTGGTGACATCGCAACACCGATGTCGCCGCCGCAATCTCGTCAGCGACGCGCGCGCCCTTCAAGAAGAGCAGCTCTCCCCCTCGCCGCAGCAGCGGAGCGGTGACGGGAATGAGCTTGATGAGCGCACTCACGGCGCGAGCGGTGACCTGATCGAATGGCCCAGCGCTCACGGCGTCCTCCGCGCGAGCGCGCAACACCGTCACGTTCGTCAGACCAAGCCGCGCTGTCTCGTCGCGCAACCAATCGGTGCGTCGCTCCATAGGCTCGATGAGCGTCACCGATACGTCGGGTCGAGCGATCGCGAGCACCAGACCCGGCAGGCCCGCACCGCTCCCTACGTCGGCCAGCCGACCGCCGGCCCGCAGGTAGGGCGCGACGACAGCACAGTTGATGATATGCCGCGACCAAAGGCGGCTCGCTTCGAGCGGACCAACGAGCCCGAGCTGCTCGCCGTAGTGAGCAAGATCAGCCGCGAATCGACGTGCACGGGTGATCTGCTCGCCGAATACTTGGGCGGTGCCTGCCGGTTCGACCTCGATCTCACCGCCAAGCCGGACGCTCACGCCGGCGCCGGCGCTGGCGCTGGCGCTGTCGCTGTCGCTAACACCGGCACCAGCACCGGCGCCGACACCAACGGCTGCATCACGACCGGCGCCACCCCGGGGATCGAGTGGCGATGTTTCACGTGAAACGGTCGTGGGGTCCTCAGCCACGACGGATGACGGTGTGGCGCTGGGCGCCCTCGCCCTCCGACTCAGAGACTAAGCCGCGCTCACCAACCAGGTCATGCACAAGCTTGCGCTCGTAACTCGACATCGGGGGGAGTGCCGCCGAGGAAGCGCCGGCATCGATGCGTTCCACCGCGCGGTCTACGAGGCGTTGTAGCTCATCGGCTCGAGCGTCGCGTGAACCCGCGATATCGAGGATGAGGCGTGAGAACTCTCCCGTACGGGCGTGGACCGCGAGGCGCGTGAGCTCTTGCAGAGCCGACACGGTGTCTGGCTTCGAGAGCGTACGCAGAGCATCCGGCTCCTCCGCCTCAATCGAGAGGTACACGCGGCCTGCGCGCGTGGCAATCTCGATGTCACCATCGAGGTCGGCGAGGTCGAGAAGCTCCTCGAGGTAGTCGGCGGCGATGTCGCCCTCGTCGAGAGAAGTCGCCGCGTCTGCGTTCCCGAGAGACTCTGCGTTCCGGAGAGACTCTGCGTTCCCGAGAGACTCTGCGTTCCCGAGAGACTCTGCGTTCTCGTTGTCGTCTAGGTTCTCTTGGGCGTCAGCGTTCTCGGCCGCGACGGTCTCGCTGGCCTCGGATGTGTCGGCGTTGATCGAGTTCGTGTCGGCGACCGTCGTGTCGGCGACCGTCGTGTCTGGGGAGTGCGTCATGGTCTAGCGGCCACCCTTCTTCTTGGCGCGATTCTTGTTGACGGGCTGCGCACGCTGAGGCTTCTTGGGCTCCTCGACAGCGATCGTCCCCTCGGGCTCATCCTCAGGCTCGACGATGCCGCGGCGCTGCCGCTTCTTGGCAAGGCGCGCCTCACGGGCCAGGGCTGCCTCGCTACCCGGGGTCGGCAGGTTTCGAATGACGATGAACTGTTGCACCATCGTCCAGATGTTCGACACGAACCAATAAAACATGACGCCGAGCGGGAAGGCGACGCCCGAAAACAGAAACACCACCGGCAGGATGTAGAGCAAGATTCTCTGTTGCCGATACATCGGCGAGGCCTTCATTTCGGGGCTCTGGTTCTTCGACATGATCTGCAGCTGGGTGATGAACTGTGAGGCCGTCATGAGCACGATGAGGATCGCCGCGATCACGATGACCCAGACGTTGCCCTCTGAAGTGACCATGGTTGATCCGAGTGGCGCGATGCCGAATAGCGTCGCGCGGCCAAACTCGCTTGACAGCTGCTCGTTGAGAAGGCCGACCCCCGTGAGTCCGTTGAATGAACTGTTGAGCACGGAGAACAGGCCAAAGAAGATCGGCATTTGCAGCAGAATCGGCAGGCACGACGACAGGGGATTCGTGCCGTGTTTCTTATAGAGCGCCATCGTCTCGCGCGACATCGCCTCGCGAGAGAACTGATCGCGCTTTCCCTTGTACTTGTCTTGGATCTTCTTGAGGTCAGGCGAGATCTCAAGCATCTTGCGCTGGTTCTTGATCTGCCGTACGAAAACAGGAATGAGTGCGGCACGCACAACGACAACCAGGCCGGCGATGGAGAGCACCCACGTGAAGCCGGCCTCGCTCTGCAAACCTAAGAACGTAAAAAGGGTGTGGAAACCCACAAGAATCGCCTCGATGGCCCACTTAATGGGCCAGAGGATAATGGCGAAAATGTCCATGGCGGCGGGTTATGCCTTTCTCTCGAGCACGATAAGGCCCCAGCGGGTTCGGCGGTAGGGGGAGTTGTCCTTGACGGGCCAGTCATCGATTCCGCCCTCGGCCCAAGGGTGGCAGCGTGCCAGGCGGCGCGTTGCGAGCCACCCGCCCTTGATGACACCATGCTCCTGAACCGAGCCGAGGGCGTAGGCGGAGCAGCTGGGGTAATACCGACAAACGTCGCCGTAGAGCGGTGAGATTACGGCGCGGTAGGCGCGCAACACGACCACGATGATGTTTCGGGGAATCAGCGCCGCCATCTGGGCGCCGCGCACGAGCGTCTCGCTCATGATGCCGTCACCGCCCGTCTCAACCCATCACCGATCTCAGCCCGCAGGGTATCCCACGAGACCTCCTGTGAACCGGGAAGGGCCCGCACCACGATGAGGTCCGACACTGGCACCGCGAAAAGTAATCCGGCGCAAATGGCCTGAATCCGACGACGGACCCGGTTTCGCGCGACAGCTCCACCGACCTGCTTTGACACAACAACACCAAACCGCGGCCCGTCAGCCTCCCCAGTGAGGCGATACAGAACAGCGTGGGGCGTGCTTGTTCGCCGACCTCGACGCACCGCCCTGCGGAAGTCCTCGCCTCGGACGACCCGGTGTGCTCGCGCGAGCACCGCGACGCTTAGGCCGAGAGTTCGGTGCGGCCCTTGCGGCGGCGCGCAGCGAGAATGGAGCGCCCAGCGCGGGTGCGCATGCGCAGACGAAAGCCGTGAACCTTCGCCCGACGGCGGTTGTTCGGCTGGAAGGTGCGCTTGGTCATGATTCTCTCCTCGGCCCCTCGGGCCCGCGACGACAAAACTGAAATGTCCGATCGCTGTGATTCAGGTCCGGACAGAAGTCAACCGGTTAACAATAGGTCCCGCCCCCGCGCCGGTCAAACCGCACACCGGGCTGCGGGCATTATCCACACCATGTGCACAGAGGGTTGGTAACGACGCGCCGCACCGGATTACAGTAGGCACCACTCTTTGCGCCGTACTTCCACGAGCGTAACCGCCAGTTATCCACAGCACTGTTCACCATTGCAGCGACGACCGAAGGAGTACCTCGATGCCAGACGAGACCGAATCCCCACACGAGCTGTGGGAGTCGGTCAAGTCGGCTCTCACCTCTGACGATCGCATCACACCGCAACTGCACGGGTTCATTAACCTCGTCGAACCTCGAGGCGTCATGGCCGGCACCCTTTACCTCGAGGTGCCGAATGAGCTGACGCGCGGCATGCTTGAGCAGCGCATCCGCCTGCCGCTGCTCAGTGCCCTGACGACAACGGCTGGCGAATCTGTCTCAAGCTTCGCCATCGTGGTGAACCCCGAGATCCAAAACGAGAGCTTCGAGACGGGGCCCGAGGCCATGGAGCAGAGCCCCTCGTACATCGAAAACACTGTCGCGCCGGCGCCGGCTGAGGCGTCCGGCAGACGAGGAGACAGCCGCCTCAACGACAAGTACAGCTTCGATAACTTCGTCATTGGTGGCTCGAACCGCTTCGCGCACGCCGCAGCTGTCGCCGTTGCTGAGGCTCCCGCTAAGGCCTACAACCCTCTCTTCATCTACGGTGAATCCGGTCTGGGCAAGACCCACCTGTTGCACGCGATCGGTCACTACGCCGAGAGTTTGTACCCGGGCATTCGTGTGCGCTACGTGTCGAGCGAAGAGTTCACGAACGACTTCATCAACTCAATCGCCAACAACCGGGCCAGCCTTTTTCAGTCGCGTTACCGCGAGATCGACATCTTGCTGATCGACGACATCCAGTTTCTTCAGGGAAAAGACTCGACGCAGGAGGCGTTCTTCCACACGTTCAACACACTGCACGACCACAACAAGCAAGTGGTGATCACGAGCGACCTGCCCCCGAAGCACCTCACGGGCTTCGAAGACCGGATGCGCAGCCGTTTTGAGTGGGGCCTTATCACTGACGTGCAGGCACCCGACCTCGAGACGCGCATCGCGATTCTTCGCAAGAAGGCGCAGAACGACAAACTGCAGGTTCGGGACGACGTACTCGAGTACATCGCCTCGAAGGTCTCCAGCAACATTCGTGAGCTGGAGGGAACCCTGATCCGTGTCACCGCGTTTGCCAACCTGAATCGCACACCGGTTGATATGCAACTGGTTCAGACGGTGCTGAAGGATCTCATCACCCTTGACGAGGACAATGTCATCGCACCCGTCGATATCATCAATCACACCGCGAATTACTTCAAGCTCACCGTCGACGATCTCTATGGATCTTCGCGATCGCAAGCTGTTGCCACCGCACGCCAGATCGCCATGTACCTGTGCCGAGAACTCACCAACCTGTCGTTGCCCAAAATCGGACAGCTCTTCGGAAACCGAGATCACACGACGGTCATGTACGCGAATAAAAAAATTAGCGACTTGATGAAAGAGCGTCGATCGATTTACAACCAGGTCACCGAGCTCACCAGTCGCATCAAGCAGAACCATCGATACGGCTGACCAGAAACAACAGCCAAAGCGTCTAAATCCAGCTAACATCCAGTTTCGTTGTGCGTTTCGCACATTGGGGACAGCCTGTGGATAACTCCGTCTTGTCATGGGGATGATCTGTTGGTTCTCGGGGAAAGAGTGTGGAAGACATGGGGCTCGTCACCACAGTCTCCCCGGCTTGACAGGGGTTCATCCCCTGCCTATGCACATCTTGCATCGATGTAGTTCGGCACGAATCCAGGGCAGCCGGCATGTTATCCACATTGTCAACAGCGGTTAATGATGGTGTTCTTTTCTTCTCTTTATGAGATGACGAGGGATAACTTTTGGTGAGTCAAAGCTGGGCAACCACCCGCTGGCGTGCTGTGCCAGTATGGAAGACCCCGAGTGCCGAGGCAGGGTCGACCCAGAAGGAGCCGCGTGAAGTTCCAGGTCAATCGCGACGTTTTTAGCGAAGCGGTGTCGTTCGCCGTCAAGCTCCTTCCGCAGCGCACTACGTTGCCGATCCTGAGCGGGATCCTCCTGCGCGCGGAGGGCTCGACCGTAACCCTCTCGTCATTCGACTACGAAGTGTCGGCCCAGACGTCGATCACAGCCGATGTCAGTGACGACGGCACTGTGCTCGTTTCGGGGAGGCTTCTCGCCGAGATCGCATCTCGTTTGCCTAATGCGCCTGTCGAGTTCGCCACCGCGGAAGGCAAGATTGCGGTGCGTTGTGGCTCGGCTCGATTCACGCTCTCGAGCATGCCGGTCGAGGAGTACCCGAACCTTCCGGTCGTCGACGGTGCCAGCGGGGTACTCCCCGGTGAGGCGTTCTCGGATGCGGTGTCGCAAGTTGCGGTCGCTGCCTCGCGCGACGACGTGACTCCTGTGATCACCGGGGTGCAACTCGAGATCGCGGACAATCGCCTTTCGCTCGTTGCCACCGATCGCTATCGCGTTGCGGTGCGCGAGATCGAGTGGGATTCAACTGCTGTCGCCGATGGGGTCACGGCTCTCATACCCTCTCGTACCCTCTCCGAGATCGGCAAGATCTTTGCGCACGCCGCAACCGTCACAGTCACGATCGTGAGTGGTGGTGATCGTGAGCTCATCGCGTTCTCAGCGGATCAGAAAACAGTGACGTCACTGTTGATCAAGGGCAATTTTCCGCCCGTGAAGCGCTTGTTCCCCGAAGCTGTCGAGAACTATGCCGTCATGAACACGGCCGATCTCATTGAATCGACCAGACGCGTGCAGCTGGTTCTCGAGCGTGACGCTGCTTTGCGCTACAGCTTTTCTGATGACGGACTGACGCTGGAGGCGATCGGGTCAGAGAATGCCCAAGCCTCTGAAACGATCGACGCGCACCTCACCGGGGGCGATACCACCGTCTCGCTCAAACCGCAGTTTCTCATCGATGGCCTCTCGGCCGTACACAGCGAGTTCGTGCGTATCTCGTTCACTAAGACCGACAACCCCAACAAACCGGGGCCCGTACTCATCACGAGCCAGTCATCGAAAGACCAGCCCGGAACCGACAACTATCGTTATCTGCTGCAGCCCAACCTGCTGCTGCGCTGACGCGCGTGCACGTCACGCACCTGTCGCTGGTTGATTTTCGTAACTACGCTCGCGCCGATGTTGGTTTGCAACCAGGGGCGGTGCTGTTCATCGGTCGCAACGGCCAGGGCAAGACCAACCTCGTCGAAGCGATTGCTTATGCCGGGTCAGCGGCGTCGCACCGGGTATCGAACGATCAGACGCTCATTAGGTTCGGCGCCGAGTCGAGCGTCGTGCGCGCACGCGTGCAGCATGATGACCGAGTCATCGTTATCGAGATCGAGCTGAACCGGGCATCCCCCAACAGGGCCCAAGTAAATCGCTCACCGGTACGACTTCGTGAGCTGCCTCGGTACTTTGCCAGCGTGATTTTCGCGCCAGAAGACCTGTCGTTGGTGCGCGGTGACCCCGGCGTTCGGCGTGCATTTCTCGACACGCTGGTCGTTCAACGCGCTCCTCGTTTCGCCGGCGTTATCTCGGACTATGAGCGGGTTGTTCGTCAGCGCAACTCACTGCTGAAATCTGCGCGGGCATCGCGACTACCCAGCGAGAGTCTCACGACATTAGATGTGTGGGACGAACGGCTCGTGAGCCTTGGCACTGAACTGATCATGGCCCGGGCCAATCTCGTCGACGCGCTGCGGCCTCATGTTGCCCGCGCTTACTCTGCGGTCGCCGGCGATGACCATGTCACGCGCATGGCCCTTCGCCTGAGCGTCGACGCCGATCTCGACGACGACAACATGACTCCAGCTTTGCCCGAGCAGGTCGATGCGGCAGACCTCATCGCCGAGCGGTTCCGCCGCCGGCTTACCGAACGCCGCCGTGCCGAACTCGATCGCGCTGTGACGCTCGTGGGCCCACATCGTGACGATCTGGTGCTCGAGCTCAACGGTCTACCCGCGCGCGGGTATGCGAGTCATGGCGAGAGTTGGTCATATGCCCTCGCGCTCAAGCTCGCCTCTGCCGAAGTGTTAAGGGCGGAATCAGTGGCGGGTGACCCAGTACTTATTCTCGACGACGTGTTCGCCGAGCTCGACGAGGGTCGCCGCGAACGACTGGCGGATGCCGTTGGCGGATTCGAACAGGTTCTCATCACTGCGGCTGTCGGTGCCGACGTACCCGAGAGGCTCGCGGCGACCCGAATCACTATCTCGGCGGGCACCGTCGTTGAGGGGGCAGCATGATCGCCGCTGACGTTCCGGAAAGTGCTCCCGTTCCCGCTCTCCATTCCGACCCTGTGACTTCTCCTGCTGGGCCCGCGGCCAACGCCGCTCCTGGTGACCGAGACACGACCGAGACAGAGGCAAGCGCCGTCTATCGCCGCTTGCGTCGCGTCTTCGGTGATCCCGCTTTGCGGTCGTCGGATGCCCGCAAGCGCGCCACTCGCATTCCGGGAGACTCAGCCCCGTTCGGGGCGGGCCGCGACCCTTCAGGCCTCGGCGATGTGATCGACTCGATGACGCGTACCCTTGGCTGGTCATCCCCGCTCGCCCGCGGCGACCTATTGACCGCCTGGGCCGAGCTTGTCGGTGCCGATATCGCCGCCCATTCTGAGCCCGCCGGCATCGACGACGGCGTACTGACTGTTCAGTGCGATTCGACCGCCTGGGCTACTCAATTGCGCATCATGCGCGCCGAAATCTTGACCACGATTCTGCGCCGATACCCCGATGCGCAGGTGACGAGCATCCGGTTCAGCGGACCGGGGGCACCGAGCTGGAAGCGGGGGCCGCGCTCGGTACCCGGCCGTGGCCCCCGCGACACCTACGGCTGAGCACCCGGGGCCGAGAAAACAAATCACTCCACCCGAGTCGAGATCTCTCCCCAGAGGGCCTTTCTGGCGGCTCTGAGAGGCCGTTTCTTGGTAGGATGGACCCGCCACACGGGGCACCATTCTTGTCCTCTTGATCGGCCAGCAGCGATCGACCCGGCGGGAGCTCAATTCCACATGACCACTTCGACCTCCACCCCGAACGAGCCCACCCCGAACGAGCCCACCCCGAACGAGCCTCCCGCACGCAACCCGAGCCCTCGCAATCCGACCCCCCGCAACGAGGGCAGCTACGGAGCGGGCGATATCCAGGTTCTTGAAGGCCTCGAGGCGGTGCGCAAGCGCCCGGGGATGTACATCGGGTCAACGGGCCCGCGAGGCCTTCACCACCTTGTCTACGAGATCGTCGATAACTCGGTTGACGAAGCCTTGGCTGGACACTGCGACACCATCCACATCACCTTGCTCGCCGCAGGCGGTGTGTGCGTCGTTGACAACGGCCGCGGCATTCCGGTCGACGAGCACCCGGTCGAGAAAAAGTCGACGGTCGAGGTTGTACTCACGATCTTGCACGCGGGCGGAAAGTTCGGCGGCGGCGGCTACGCCGTCTCCGGCGGACTGCACGGAGTCGGCAGTTCGGTCGTCAACGCTCTTTCCGAGCGGCTAGCGGTCGAGGTGCGTCGTCAGGGAAACATCTACTCGCAGACCTATCAACACGGTGTTCCGGATGCCCCTCTGATGAAGGGTGCGGCGACCGACGAGACCGGCACCACGATCTCCTTCTGGCCCAACACCGAGATCTTCGAGACGGTCGAGTTCGACTACGACACACTGCGCACTCGTTTTCAGCAGATGGCGTTCCTCAACAAGGGTCTGCGCATCACGGTCACCGACGAGCGCCCTGTGGCTGATGCGGCCGCCGATGCTGCACCTCGCCACGAGGAGTTTCTCTACGAGAACGGCCTCGTCGACTACGTCGAGTTCCTCAACTCGGCGAAAAAGATCGAGGTAGTACACCCCGAGATCATTTCGTTTGAGTCAGAAGACACGGAGCGCCGAATTGCGCTTGAGGTGGCGATGCAGTGGACGAACGCGTACTCCGAGTCGGTGCACACCTACGCGAACACGATCAACACGCACGAGGGCGGAACCCACGAGGAGGGCTTTCGCGCTGCTCTCACCACCCTCGTCAACAAGTACGCCCGCGACAAGGGAATCCTGAAAGAGAAAGACGAGAATCTCTCGGGCGACGATGTTCGCGAAGGCCTTACCGCCGTCATCTCGATCAAGCTGGGCGAGCCGCAGTTCGAGGGCCAGACGAAGACCAAGTTGGGCAACACCGAAGCGAAGTCTTTCGTTCAGAAAGTCGCGGGTGAGCATCTCGCCGACTGGTTTGAGCGCAACCCCGTGCAGGCGAAAGACGTCATTCGTAAGGCACTGCAGGCGTCGGCCGCGCGCATCGCAGCGCGCAAAGCGCGCGAACAAACCCGCCGCAAGGGCCTGCTTGAGTCGGGCGGCATGCCCGGCAAGCTGAAGGACTGCCAGTCGAAAGACCCTTCACTGAGCGAAATCTTTATCGTTGAGGGCGACTCGGCCGGTGGTTCGGCCGTTCAAGGACGAAACCCCGAGACGCAGGCGATCTTGCCGCTGCGCGGCAAGATCCTCAACGTCGAGAAGGCGCGCCTCGATCGTGCGCTCGGCAATGCCGAAGTACAGGCCATGATCACGGCATTCGGCGCGGGCATTGGCGAAGACTTTGACCCTGACAAGGTGCGCTACCACAAGATCGTGCTGATGGCCGATGCCGACGTTGACGGTCAACACATCACCACTTTGCTGCTCACCCTGCTCTTCCGCTACATGCGACCCCTCATCGACCTGGGCTACGTGTACCTCGCGCAACCTCCGCTGTACCGGTTGAAGTGGAGCAACTCGGGTGACGAGTACGTGTTCAGCGACCGCGAGCGAGATGCGCTTCTCGAAGCGGGCATCGCCGCTGGCAAGCGCATCCCCAAAGACAACGGAGTTCAGCGTTATAAGGGTCTCGGCGAGATGAACCACCAGGAGCTGTGGGACACCACCATGAACCCCGAATCTCGCACGCTCCTTCAGGTCACCCTCGAAGACGCCGCCGTCGCCGACAGTGTCTTCTCGACCCTCATGGGCGACGACGTCGAGTCGCGCCGCACCTTTATTCAACAGAACGCAAAAGACGTGCGGTTCCTCGACATTTAGAGCAATCCGAGAACTCAAAGAATCCGACAGCCAGGGGCACTCGACAACTAGCGTCGCGCGACGCCGAACCCGCGCCTCACCACCACCGAAAGAAGCTTTCTTATGGCAGACGAGACGACAGAGCCCGAGCCGGTTGACTACGGCCCCGGTGGCCGCGTGAACCAGGTTGACCTGCAGCTTGAGATGCAGCGGTCGTACCTCGACTATGCGATGAGCGTCATCGTCGGCCGCGCCTTGCCCGACGTGCGTGACGGACTCAAGCCCGTGCATCGCCGGGTGCTCTACGCGATGTTCGACGGCGGCTACCGGCCCGACAAGGCCTTCTCGAAGTGCTCGCGCGTGGTCGGCGACGTCATGGGGCAGTTCCACCCGCACGGCGACTCGGCCATCTACGACGCGCTCGTGCGCCTCGTGCAGCCCTGGTCGATGCGTTACCCACTCGCCGCCGGCCAGGGCAACTTCGGTTCGCCCGGCAATGACGGCGCCGCCGCACCCCGGTACACCGAGACCAAGATGGCTCCGCTGGCCATGGAGATGGTTCGGGATATCGAAGAAGACACCGTCGACTTCCAAGACAACTACGACGGTCGAACCCGTGAGCCGAGCATCCTGCCCGCGCGTTTTCCGAACCTGCTCGTCAACGGCTCAGTTGGCATCGCGGTGGGCATGGCCACGAACATTCCGCCCCACAACCTGCGTGAAGTGGCATCGGCCGCGCTCTGGCACCTCGAGAACCCCGACGCCGACCGTGAGACCCTGCTCGACGCCATCATGCAGCGCGTCAAGGGCCCCGATTTTCCGACCGGCGCGCAGATTCTCGGCGTCAAGGGTATTTACGATGCGTACCGAACGGGCCGCGGCTCGATCACGATGCGCGCGGTGGTGACGGTCGAAGAGATTCAGAACCGCACCTGCCTTGTTATCACCGAGCTTCCGTATCAGGTCAACCCCGACAACCTCGCGATCAAAATCGCAGACCTCGTCAAAGAAGGCAAGCTCGGCGGCATCGCCGATATTCGTGACGAGTCATCGGGCCGCACTGGCCAGCGACTCGTCATCGTGCTCAAGCGCGACGCGGTGGCGAAGGTGGTGCTCAACAACCTCTACAAGCACACGCAACTGCAAGACAATTTCGGGGCAAACATGCTCGCGATCGTCGACGGGGTGCCGCGCACCCTGCCGATTGACGGCTTCATCACCTACTGGGTCACGCACCAAATCGAAGTGATCGTGCGGCGCACGCAGTACCGGCTCAACAAGGCCGAGGCCGACGCCCACATTTTGCGTGGCTACCTTAAGGCTCTGGATGCTCTCGACGAGGTCATCGCCCTGATTCGTCGCTCGCCTACGGTCGACGAGGCCCGCGACGGCTTGATCGACCTTCTCAACGTGGACGAGCTGCAGGCGACGGCCATCCTCAACCTGCAGTTGCGCCGCCTCGCTGCACTCGAGCGGCAGAAGATCCAGGATCAGGCGGAAGAGCTTGAGCGCCTGATCGCTGACTACCAGGCTATTCTTGCCAGCCCGGAGCGTCAGCGGTCGATCGTGTCTGACGAGCTGACCGAGATCGTCGCCAAGTACGGCGACGACCGTCGCACCGAGATCATGTTCGGCTTTGACGGCGACATGAGCGTCGAAGACCTCATTCCCGAAGAAGAGATGGTCGTCACCGTCACGCGCGGCGGGTACATCAAGCGAACACGCAGTGACAACTACCGTTCGCAACATCGCGGCGGCAAAGGCGTCAAGGGCGCGCAGTTGCGCGCCGACGACGTGGTCGAGCACTTTTTCGTAACGACAACCCACCACTGGTTGTTGTTCTTCACCACGACCGGGCGGGTCTACCGCCTGAAGGCCTACGAGGTGCACGAGGCCGGTCGTGACGCGAAGGGTCAGCATGTCGCTAACCTGCTGGCATTGCAGCCAGACGAACAGATCGCTCAGATTCTCGACATTCGCGACTACTCGGTGGCCCAACACCTGGTACTCGCGACCCGCAACGGACTCGCGAAGAAGACGGCGTTGACCGAATACGACACCAACCGCACGGGCGGCATCATCGCGATTAACCTGCGCGAAGGCGATCAGTTGGTGTCTGCGATGCTCGCCAATGACTCCGACGACATCTTGCTCGTGTCGCGCCAGGGCATGTCGTTGCGGTTCACGGCGAACGACTCGGCGCTGCGCCCGATGGGCCGGTCGACCTCGGGCGTCACCGGTATGAAGTTCCGTGCGGGCGACGAGCTGCTGTCGGCCTCGGTCGTCGGCGAGCGTGGATTCGTGTTCGTTGTCACCGAGGGTGGCTATGCCAAACGCACCGAGGTCGAACAGTACAGAGTGCAGCAACGGGGTGGGCTGGGCATCAAGGTAGCCAAGCTCAGCGACGACCGGGGCGGCCTCGCAGGCGGACTCATCGTGGCGGAAGACGACGAGGTGCTCGTGGTCATGCAAAACGGCAAGGTGGTACGCTCCTCGGTGGCCGAGGTTCCCGCCAAGGGCCGCGACACCATGGGGGTCGTGTTCGCCCGGCCCGATGACGACGACCGCATCATTGCGATCGCCCGGAACAGCGAACGCAACCTCGTTGATCCGGACGCAGACGATGAGACGGTCGGAGGTGCATCTTCTGATGCGCTGGTCGCCGAGAACAACGACGCCACCGATGCCACCGAAGCCGCACCTGCGGCACCGGTCGGAGAGGACGAGAACGAGTGAGTACTGTCGCCGAGAAGCTGCAGCGTAAGTCGCATCGCCAGACCCCGACGAAGCAGGTTCGTCTCAAGCTCGTCTACATAGACTTCTGGTCGGCGGTGAAGCTCTCGTTCCTCGTCGCGGTGTGCGGCGCGATCTTGCTACTCGTCGCGACCTTCTTCGTGTGGATTGTGCTCAATTCTTTGGGCGTGATTCAAGATCTCGACTCCGTGTTCATCGACATCATCGGTGAAGATGGCCCCAGCCTCGCGGCGATTCTTTCGCTCGGGCAGGTCATGTTCTTCGCGACCATCGTCGCCTTACTCAACCTCGTAGGTGGTACGGCGATCGGGGCCATCAGCGCTCTGCTGTACAACCTCAGCGTGCGACTCACGGGCGGGCTGCTCGTGGGCTTCACCAACAACTGAGTGCGACCCTCGCCCGAATTGGGGGAGGGTCACCGGGTGATGTACAGTCGTATCCGGTCTCACGGGGATATAGCTCAGGCGGTTAGAGCGCTTCGCTGATAACGAAGAGGTCCGAGGTTCAAGTCCTCGTATCCCCACCACATCCCTACGGGGCCTTAGCTCAATTGGTAGAGCGCCTGCTTTGCAAGCAGGAGGTCAGGAGTTCGATTCTCCTAGGCTCCACGCACATTCTTTTCGCTCGACTCGATTCTGTGGCCCCATCGCTCAGGCCGGGTCGAAAGTGATCGTCGCAGTGAGGCCGCGCGGGCTGCGCCGCGCGAGAGTGATGGCGGCACCACTAGCGCCCGCACGCTCGCCGCTCCCTCAACCTGCAGGTCGACGCCGCTCTCGATAGCGAGGGGCTCCCACTGCTCAACTCGCTCACGCGCGACTCCGCCCAGATCGACGGCCACGACGGGAGTGGCGGATGC
>JBBRWT010000005.1:0-39315 GCA_038249035.1 Actinomycetales bacterium | reverse complement strand
GGGACCCATGTCGCCTCGGTCATCCACCTCGCCGCGTACTACGACTTCTTCGGCAAACCGAGCCGCAAATACGAAGAGATCACCGTCCAGGGAACGAGTCGTGTGCCAGCACATCGCGCACAGTCAGCTCGTCGACCCGATCGACGTCGCTGAAACGGTTGAGACCGATCAGGTCGTCGCGGGGCAGGATGCTCACGAGCGGCTGCTCGAGCGTCAGGTCGCCGGCGGCGACCCGCCGCAGCACCAGCACGGCGGCAAACGTCTTGGTGCTGCTCGCAATGGCGTGCGTCGCCCGTGAACCGGGCGCCGCCCAGCCGTAGTCGAGGGTTTCGGCACGGTCAGTTACTCGCAGCTGCAACTCGCTGACCCGCGCATCGCGACTCATTCGCTCGCACAGCCGGTCAAGCCGCCCCTCAGTGCTACTCATGACGCGAGACTACCCAAACACTGCGCCCTCGGCAGGAGTCGAACCTGCGACCAAGAGATTAGAAGGCTCCTGCTCTATCCGCTGAGCTACGAGGGCTGGTTGATCAAGAGTATCGGAGCGGCTCAGCCCAGCGCGTGGGCCAGTGCCGTCAGGAGCCGCGGCAAAGTGGGCACGCCCTCGGCGCGCAACAGCTCGGTTCCGTCAGCACCGCGGAGGATCGTCGTCGGCGTGCTGCGAATGCCGAGCTCGAAGGCGAGGGCTTGGTGCGCGGCGACATCGCGCTCGGTCACCTCGAGCGCAGGCACGAGACGCTGTGCCTCGGCGATCACCTCGCGAGCCCGATGGCACGGGTCACAAAAAGCGGAGGTAAAGAGCTCGAGGCGCACCGCCGAAGGATACGCGGGACTGCTTGCCGCCCGCCGTACGCCGTCAGAACGGGCCGTCAGAACGCGCCGGTAGACTGACCCGGTGAGTTCAACGACCGACCGCCTCGTCTGGATCGACTGCGAGATGACGGGGCTCGATCTCGCGATCGACGACCTCATCGAAGTGGCGGTGGTCATCACTGACTACGAGCTTGAGCCGGTGCATCCGGGATTCGCCATTGTCATCGCCCCTACCGCGGCGGGTTTGGCGAACATGGGCGAGTTTGTGCGCGACATGCACGAATCGAGCGGGCTGCTGGCTGAGCTGGCAGACGGCGTGTCGATGACGGATGCCGAACAGCAGGTGCTCGCCTACATCACCGAGCACGTACCAACGGCCGGGCAGGCGCCCCTCGCCGGCAACACGATCGGCACTGATCGCGCGTTCATCAACAAGTACATGCCGAGAGTTGACGCGCATCTGCACTACCGCTCGGTCGACGTCTCAAGCATCAAAGAGCTCGTACGCCGCTGGTTTCCGCGGGTGTACTTCAACGCGCCAACCAAGAATGGCGGGCACCGAGCGCTGGCCGACATTCTCGAATCGATCCGCGAACTTGACTACTACCGGAAGGCCGGATTCGTGGCAGACCCCGGGCCTACCTCAGAAGAGGTTCAGGCCGCTGCCGCCGAAGTCATGCAGAAGTGGCAGCCCCGGCTGTAATACACTGAGGGCGCGGTCTTCGTCAGAAGTCCAGCATGGTGGGTATAGCTCAGCTGGCAGAGCGCCTGGTTGTGGTCCAGGAGGTCGCGGGTTCAAGCCCCGTTACTCACCCCAATTTATTCGAAGAGGTGGCGCGTTCACCTCTCTGAGTCAGCTGCACCGGGCAGACTAGCTGGTGTGGCACCCCCGGTGAAGATGGCCCCCGCACTCGATGAGCTGCTCGACGAGCAACTCATCGAGCAGCCGGTGCACGCCGCCGAGGTGCCATGGACGATCGTGGTGTGGAATGACCCGGTCAACCTCATGACCTACGTCTCGTGGGTATTCCGTCGACATTTTGGCGTGGATGCTCCCGCCGCCGAACGCCTCATGATGCAGGTGCACACCGAGGGCCGGGCCACGCTCGCCCACGGTAACCGCGAGCACATGGAGCGGCACGTTGAGGCGATGCACGAGTACGGACTGTGGGCCACCGTTGAGAAAGCGCCCCGATGAAGATCACCGTGCCGACGGCCGACGCCGTTGCGGAGGGGGTGGTCGGCGTGGTGCTCGTCGAACCGGAGGAGGCGCGCATTCTCGTCTCGCTCAGCGACCAATTGCAGGCGCTCCTCGCCGAGGCCATCGAATCGCCGATCGATGACGACTCAGCCATGCGCCGCCTCCTGCCCGACGCCTACCCGCACGACCCAGAACTCGCCGACGAGTGGCGACGACTCAGTCGGCGCGGTCTCGTCGACCGCAAGATCGGCTTCGCTCGCACCCTTTCGACGGCACTCGCGACGGTCGTGGGCGACGGCATCGCCCGCTCTGTTCCCCTATCGATGAATGCGGCACTCGACTGGGTGCGCGGCATCGGCGACCTGCGACTCGTCATCGCCGACCGCATGGGCATCGTTATCGATGGAGACGATGGCACTTTCGGCGAACCTGGGCTGCGCGACGTGTACGACTGGTTGGCCTGGATGCAAGATGGCATCGTGCAAGTGCTCGAGGTAGCCGAGCCGGGCGACGGGAACTCGGCGTGAGCGACGAGCGGGCATCCACGGGTATTAATCTCGACGCTGACGCTTTCGAGGCCCTCGTCATCGACGAGCTCGACCGGCTACCTGACGAGATGGTCGATGGTCTCGACAACGTCATCTTCGTCACGGAAGACCGCCCGGAAGACGGCTCGCTCGATCTACTCGGCATCTATGAGGGCGTCGCGCTCACGGAGCGTGGCCAGTACGGATTCGGCGAGCTGCCCGACCGCATCATCCTGTTTCGCGAGCCGTTGCTGGCGGTCAGCGCCGATCTCGACGAACTGCGCGACGAGATCCACGTGACTCTCGTACACGAGATCGCGCACTTCTATGGCATCGACGATGACGAATTGCACCGTCTGGGGTGGGCGTGAGCCAGGCGCGGCGCGTGCGCCGTATTCTCAGCGGGATGCTCGCAGTAGCGGTCGTCGTTGGTGTCGTCTACGGCGCTGCCGCGCTGCTCAGCCCACTACCCCGCCTGCACGTTGAGCAAACGATCACCGTGGCTGCCGCTGCAGGCTGGGGCGACGCACTGGCGCTACCGGAGGCGGGCGCGACGGCCCTGCTTTCTCAGAGCGGTTCGCTCGTCTCGGCAGGTAGCGCCGAGCCGCTGCCGATCGCAGGGGCCGCGAAGCTCGTGCTTGCCCACGTGGTGCTGTCGACCGAACCGCTCGCCCCGGGGGGCACCGGTGCGACCATCGTGATTGATCAGCAACAGGTCAACCGGTTCCGCGAACTCGACGCCGCGGGCGCCCGCACTGTCACAGTGAGATTCGCCGAGACCTGGACCCGCCGTGACCTGCTCGCCGCCACGCTCATCGGTTCGGGAAACAACACGGCCGAGCTTCTGGTCGATGAGGTTTTCGGGGGCCTCGACGCGTATCTCACCGCCGCACGCGACTGGCTCGACGAGCAAGGGTTGCCCAGCACAACCATCGCCGACGGCACGGGATTCGACGCCGGCTCGCGGTCGACCGCCCCGGAGCTGGCCCGCTTGGGTCGACTGACCCTCGACAACCCTGTACTGGGCGAACTGCTCACCACCCGGCCACGGCAGACGCCGGGCGGAGTCTCGTTGGCGGATGAAGCCTCGTTCTTGGCGGGGCAAGAAACGATCGGCATGGCCCGCACCTACACCGACGCTGCCGGGGTGTGCGTTCTGCTTGCCGTGCCGGTGGGCGATGAGACGGTGGTTGTGGCGATGCTGGGCCAGCCCAGCTACCCCACGGCCGAGCAGGCCATGTCGGCGATCATCGATGGCGTGCGCGAGGCTGTGCGCGAGGTCGAGGTGGTGACGGCAGGCCAGGTTGTCGGGGTCGCCCGATCAGCCTGGGGGCAGTCGACCGAGCTCATTGCCCTTGAGTCGGTGACCGTCAGTTCGACCGAGCTGGAGGGCCTCGATGTGCGCGTCGAGGCCGCATCACGCTCAACCATCGTGCGGGGTGCCGACGCCGGCAGTCTCGTCGTCACCGCGGCCGGAGTCGAGCAGGTGGTGCGCCTCGAATCGACGAGCGCCATCGGCGAGCCGGGTGTGGCGTGGCGCTTCGCCGACCCCACCACCGTCATCAGTCGCTGGACGGGCTGAGCACCTCAACGATCTCGTCGGCGGTGCCGAACGGATCGTGCAGTGCGGCATGCCGTTCTTCTTGCCGCGCCCAGCGCTGCCAGTTGCGCGCGAAGACCTCGCCGTCGCGCGCGATCGCGCGGCGGCGCCGTTCAGAGTCGTCGGCGAGTTCGACCCACACACCCCAGTCGGCGAGCGCGCGGGCGGTGGGGCTGAGGGCACCGCATCCCTCGATGATGAGGGGGCGTTGAGGATCGAGCTCGTGCCAGGCACCCGGCCGCGCATCCGCCCAGTTCCAGGCGCGCCACCGCGGGGGTTCTCCGGTGTCCATCGCCCGCAGTACGTGACGCAACACGTGAGCTTCGGCCGCCTCGAGGCCGTCCCACCCCGGGTAGACGTCGTCGAGGCTCAGCAGTTGGGCCCCCGTGCGTCGGGCGAGTTCGGTCGCGTAGGTGGTCTTGCCCGAGCCTGATCGGCCGTCGATGAGGGTGATACGACCGCGGGGCTGGTGCGATCGGGGCGCGTCAGCTGATGACACTCGTGAACTCCCCTGTGAGAACGGCCGCCGCGACAGCGATGACCGAAACGGCGACGGCGACGGCAACAACGGCGGTGTCGGATGCTCGCCACGGCGACGGTCGCGTCCAAGTGCGCGGTCCGGGGGCCCCGACGCCGCGTGCTTCCATGCCGATCGCCAGGGCCGACCCGCGGCGAATCGACAGCACCAATAGAGAAAACACCAGGCCCAAGCCGCGGCGAACACGGCCGCGGTCACCGATGCCGCGAGCGCGACGGGCTCTCTCAAGCAGCCGGGCGTCGTCGCGCAACACCGTCAACAGGCGCAGGGCGGCGACTCCCCCGAGTACGAAACGACTGGGAAGACGCAGATTCTGGCCGAGGGCATCGCCCAGCCTGGTCGCATCAGGGCGGGCAAACAGGGCGATCGCCGGAACTCCGATGGCAAGAATACGCAACAGGGTCGCCAGAGCGAGTTCGAGCGACCCGTCGCTGATGCGCACCAAAAGGAACTCTGCGTAGACGGTGCCAGACGCCCGGCCGTAGAGCACGATTGTGGTCGCGGCGAGCGGTGCCGCGACGAGTACCGGGGCGATACGACGCAACAGCGTGCGGGCCGGGATGCCCAGGAACGGGATAAGTAGCACCTGCAGCCCGAGCGCCACCGCGGCTGACACAACGTCGAGAGTGGTGACGAGCAACAGGGCCGGTATCAGTGAGGCCGCGATTGCCGCGACCGGGTTGATTCGCTCGCCGAGCGACACGCGTGCAGCGGATGACTCGGTCGAAGAAGCCGCAGCTGCAATTCGGTCGGGCAGTGCGACCTCACGTGCCCCGAGCGCCGCGATCAACTCTCGATCGTGAGTCGCCATGACGACGGCTCCCCCCGCGTCACGGTGCTCGGCAAGTAGCGCGACAAGTTCGGCCCAGGTGCGCGCATCGTGCCCCGCGCTCGGTTCGTCGAGCAGCAGCAGCGCGGGCGCCAAAGCTAGCGCGGTGCCCACCGAGAGCCGTCGTTGCTCGCCGCCGCTCAGCGTGAACGGGCTCGCGGCGGCGAGCGCGCGCAACCGCAGCCGGTCGAGGAGCGCGTCGACAACCGGTTCTGCGCCGTTCACGGGCAGGGGCGTCGACCCTCGACGTGCGGCCCGAGCGAGGGCGCTCGGGCCCACCTCAAGCTCGGCACGCACGGTCGCGGCAACGAACTGGTGCTCCGGATTCTGAAAGACGAAGCCGAAGTGCCCGGCGAGCTCGGCTGAGCTCCAGCTCTCGGGGTGCCCGGCGCCGCTGACCTCAACGACACCCGCCGCGGGCGACAGCAGACCAGAGAGTGTCAGCAGCACCGTGCTCTTGCCCGAGCCGTTGGGGCCCGTGAGAGCGACGACCTCGCCCGCCCGAACGTCAAGGTCGAGCGCGAGCTCGATCACGTCTCCGCCGACAGGCTGCACCGCAAGATTGCGGGCACGCATCACCACCTCGCCCGGGGCAGACCGCGACGTGGCCGGATGCTCAGGCCCATGCCCGGGAACCCACACTCCGCGCTGCGCGAGTGCCGCGCCCTGCTCGCGCAGCACGTCGGCGACGGGCCCATCGGCCACCACCCGCCCGTGGTCAAGCACGACGATGCGGTCAACCAGTGGCGCCCAGACGTCGACGCGGTGCTCGACGACGACGAGCGTGAGCGCCCGGTTGGCAATGAGGTCACCGACCGCGGCGACCACCTCGCGCACACCAGCCGGGTCGAGTTGAGCGGTGGGCTCATCAAGCAGCAGCGCGGCCGGCCGCATGGCAAGCACCCCCGCGAGCGCGAGTCGCTGTTGCTGCCCGCCCGAGAGTCGCCTCGTGTCGGCACCGGCATGATCGGCGAGACCAACAGCCCCCAGCACCTCGGGAACGCGCGCCTCAATCTCGTCAATCTCGACACCGAGGTTCTCGGGCCCGAAGGCGACGTCATGCTCGGCGCGCGCGAGCACGAGTTGGGCATCCGGATGCTGCAGCATCAGCCCGACCCGCCCGCGAACCTCACTGACATCACGGCCATCGACCGTAAGCGCGCCGCGTTGCTCGCCTTCGTCGGCACCGCCAAGAACTCCCGCCCAGGCTTGCAAGAGTGTCGACTTTCCGCTGCCCGAAGCCCCCAGCAACAGCACGCGCTCGCCCGGCTCGATGGTGAGGTCGAGGTCAGAGAGCACGGGGGCGGCTCGGCCAGCGGGAGTCCAGCTCCACGCGTGCGCGGCGAGAGACGCGGCACCCCCGTCAGGCAGGGGCTCCGCATCCTGCATCAAGGGCTCAGGATTCGGCACGCGGCCTCAGTTCGCGGCCCGCCGCGAACCGGCTTAGTGCCCCCGTTCGCGCGAGCCCGCGCACGAGAAGCCAACTGCCGAGGCCAGCAATAACGGCGCCCGAGATCAGGGCACTGGTCGCGTAGACGGCCATGAACTCGGGCCGAGAGCCGGCGTAGTAGAAGGTCAGATCCATGAGCGCCATGCCCGCGCCGGCACCCAGGCCGGCCAAGATCGCCGGAACAAGCCCCCACGCGCGGTAGAGCAGGATTGCGAACACGAGCTCAGCACCGAGGCCCTGCACGATTCCCCAGGCGAGCGCCGTCCATCCCCACACGCCGCCCAGCAGGGCCGAAACCGCGGCCGCCACCAGCTCGCCGTAGAGCGCGGCGCCGGGTTTGCGTATGACGAGGCCAACGAGAACGGCCGGAAACAGCCAGACGGCATACAACAGCGCCTGCAGGCCAGGCAGTGCGAGCTCGAGCGGCGCAGTCGCGGGCGAGTAGACCAGGTTCCACAGCGTCATGACGACGCCGCCGGCGACGCCGAGCACGCTGGCAACAACGATGTCGACGACCCGCCACTGCAGAACAGGGCGGGAACGAACGGTGGAGGGTGAAGCGCTGGTAGCCATAGTGCGTGCCTTTCGCAGTGCGCGGACACGGCAGTCGCGCCCGCGGATTCGGTCGGCACGGGTGCGAGAAGTCCTTCCTGCGCCGGCATGATCCGGATCAGGTTTGACGGTCGAAGCGTGAGTGCGCTTCCTCTCAGCCCGGTTCACCGGACTCCCGTGTACGAGGAGGAGTGTACGCCCGTTCGCTGGTCGATGCGTACGTGATCGACGGCAGGAATGCGGGCGACGCTCACTAGTATTCGAACATGGAGTTCGTGTTCTCGCCCGAGCTGCTCGTCGCCTTCGCCACACTGCTCGTCCTCGAGATCGTGCTGGGCATCGACAACGTCGTGTTCATCTCGATCCTGGCCGCCAAGTTGCCGCCCGAGCAGCAGAATCGCGCCCGGGTCGTCGGTCTCTCCCTCGCGATGATCATGCGCATCCTGTTGCTTTTCGCCGCGACGTGGATCATCGGGCTCACCGCCGATCTGTTCGCCCTGTTCGGTATGGGTTTCTCAGGGCGTGACCTGATCCTGATTCTGGGCGGGCTCTTCTTGGTCTACAAGGCAGTAGTTGAAATCCACGAGAAGCTCGAGGGTGCCGAAGGCCACCAGAAAGGCACCGGCAAGACCGTCACCTTCGCCGGTGTGCTCGTTCAGATTCTGCTGATTGACATCGTGTTCTCCCTCGATTCGGTCATCACCGCGGTCGGCATGGTGGACGAGCTGTGGATCATGATCGCTGCTGTCGTCATCGCCATCGCTCTCATGCTGTTCACCGCGAAAGCGATCAGCGAATTCGTGAACCGGCACCCCACGGTGAAGATGCTCGCGCTCGCCTTCCTCGTGCTCATCGGCTCTACTCTCATCGCTGAGGGCTTCGATGTGAAGATCGACAAGGCCCTTATTTACGGCCCCATCGCCTTCGCGATCGGCGTCGAAGTACTCAACCTCTTGTATCGCGGCCGCCAGGCGAAGCGACGCCACGAGACCATCGAGCCTGTCGAGCTGCGGCCGACGCTTATCAAAGACGAGGCGCCCGACAACGTGACGCCCGTGCCGCTACGCGGAGCGCGGTACACAGCGGTTGACCCGATGAACCACCCCGACGGCGCGCCGTGACCTCGAGGCCCGGGACCCTTGACGCGCTCGTCGAACGCATTATGCAGCGGGCGCAGGGCCTCGACGAGGGCTACCATCGCGTCGGCCTGCTGGTCTCTGCCTCGCAGGCAGTCACCGAGAGCCTCGATCTCACGACGCGCCTGCAACGCATCGTGGGCGTCGCCCGCGAGCTTGTCGGCGCGCAGTATGGGGCGCTCGGCGTGCTGGCCCCCGATGGCGGGCTCGAGCGATTTCTGCACTGCGGTTTTACCGACGAACAGGTGCGCCTGCTCGGTGCACCACCGACCGGTCGCGGAATCCTCGGCGCGGTGATCACCGAGGGCCGCAGCATCCGCCTCGAGCACCTCTCACACGACCCTCGGTCGATCGGGTTTCCCCCGCACCACCCACCGATGGACGCCTTCTTGGGCGTGCCCATCAGGGTCGACGGAACGGTGTTCGGCAATCTTTACCTTACGGAGCACCGCGAGGGCCCCTTCGACGACACCGACGAGGCGATCATCGCGGCCCTCGCGGCGATGGCAGGCACCGCCATCGCGAATTCGCGGCTCTACGGCGAGTCGCAAGAGAGCCGTCGCTGGCTCGCCGCGTCCGAGCGCCTCACTCAACAACTGCTTTCTGGCGAAGTCAGACCCGACGACCTCGATGCCATCGTCGAAACGGTGCGCGAGCTGACGAAGGCCCCCTACGTCGTGGGGGTCGACGCGGTCGCCGCGGTCGACGATGGCGCCGAGGCCGCGACGCTCGCCCTTCGCCAGCAGGCTGACGACGCTCAACTCGGTCCTGTGCTCGTGGTGCCGCTGCAGGGCGGTGGTCATCAGGGCAGTGGGGATCGGGGCGGTGGTAATCGGGGCGGTGGCGATCGGGCGAGCGCGAGCATCGGCATCGCCCGTGGGCCCCACGGGCACCCCTTCACCGACGCCGACTACGAAACGATCGCGCGATTTGCGCGGTCGGTTGCGATTGCACGCGAACTCGCGCGCGCGCGTATTGACGAACAATGGATCGCACTCACCGATGAGCGCGACCGAATCGCGCGTGACCTGCACGACCACGTCATCCAGAGCCTTTTCGCGGTCGGTCTCTCGCTACAGAGCGTGGTCGGAGACCCTTCGTCACCCACAGGGGCGCGCATTGCCACCCAGGTCGATGCGATCGACTCGACAATTCGGCAGATCCGCCAGGCCATCTACCGCCTTTCGAGCCCGCCGAGCGCGGACACGTACAGCCTGCGTGCACGAATCAACACCATCGTGCGCGAAACTCTCGAGGGTGAATCGATTGACTCGCGGCTGGAGTTCAGCGGCCCGGTCGACACGCTCGTTGACCTGGGTCTCGGCGATGAGGTCGCCGCGGTCATGCGCGAGGCGCTGTCGAACGCGGTGCGGCACGCGAGTGCCAGTTTGGTCGAGGCGCGCGTCGCCGTTCGAGGCGCACAAGTCGTCGTGAGCGTGCGCGACGACGGAGTGGGCATGCCGCCCACCGAACGCCGCAGCGGCCTGGCCAATCTGGCGGCCCGTGCCCTGGAGCGCGGTGGCACGTTCGTCATCGGTCCTGTGGCGCCCCGGGGCACTGAGGTGCGATGGAGCGTACCCTGGGAGGCACGATGAGTTCTCCTATTCACGTCTTTCTGCTCGACGACCACGAGATCGTGCGTCGGGGCATCGCCGACCTTCTCGAGCACGAAGAGGGAATTACCGTCGTGGGCGAAGCTGGTCTCGCCGAAGGGGCCGCCGACGCCATCCTCAGGGCCAACGCCACGGTCGCGGTGCTTGACGGCCGACTGCCCGACGGCAGCGGAATCGACGTGTGCCGCGACGTGAAATCGGCGCGACCCGAGGTTGGCTGCCTGATCCTCACTTCGTACGACGACGACGAGGCCGTACTCGCGGCCGTACTCGCGGGGGCCAACGGCTACCTGCTCAAAGAGGTGCGCGCCACGGGCCTGGTTGACGCCATCCGTCGCGCGTCGCAAGGTGAGATGCTGCTGGACGCCGCGCTCGCCGAGGGCGTCGTCAAGCGCATCGCCGCGGCGAATCCCGCGTCGCCGCTCGACGGGCTGACCCCACGCGAGACCGAGATCCTCGCGCTTATCGCCAAGGGACTCTCGAACCGAGAAATCGGTGCGAAGCTCTTTCTGGCCGAGAAGACCGTTAAGAACTACGTGAGCGGAATCCTGTCGAAGCTTGGTATGCAGCGGCGTACTCAAGCGGCCGTGCTGGCCACCGAGTGGATGCCGAAGGGCACGACCCGCCGCTAGTGTCTGCCGGGCAACGGCCGCCGACTACCGGCGCATGCTTACGGTGCGTGCTTACGGTGCGGCCGAGGACTCCCCGCGGAGCGCGACGAGTTCCTGGTGTCCCCAGCGCAGCCCCTTCAGGATGGGATAGACAGCGAGAAATACCCAAGCAGGCGCGCGAAGGGCGCGATTTCGCACGTTGTGGTGCGTGTACGTGCGGTCGAAACGGCCAATGTACGACGCGTAGTCGCGCGGGCTGTCCTCGATGCGGCGCGCCGCGATTCCGGTGATCATGGCCGAAACATAGACGGCCTTGAGACCGGCGTCATAGAGATGTACCGAGATGTCGATGTCCTCGTGAAAGAGGTCCTCGGCGTCGCGGCATACCTCGCTGCGAATCGTCCGCCATGCCGTGGCACGAAGCGCCATGTTGCTGCCGAACACGAAGTGGTACTCACGCGCCAGCCTCAGCATGGCGCGGCGCAGAGTGTCGTCGGCACGCAGGCCGAACCGCCGCAGCGGCATGTCGTAGTACAGCACCGGTCCGGTCGCGGCGGCCACCGTGTCGTCCAGGAACGCCTTCTGTACCTCCGCCACCCAGGTGGGTTCGAGCACCGAGTCGGCATCGATGCGGCCAAGTACGTCGCCCGTCGCGCTGTCAAGGCCAAGATTGCGCGTCGGTACGAGCCCCTGCTCATCGAATTGCCGCAACAACCGCAGCGGAGCATCCGGATTCGATGCCTGCAGTTCCGCGACGATCTCGGCAGTGCGATCGGTCGAGCGGTTGTCAACGACGATGACTTCATACGCTGGAACGGTCTGCGCTAGGGCCGCGGTGATACACGATCGGATGGTCTGTTCTTCGTTGTACGCGGGCACGACGATCGAGACCGACGGCACACTGGTGCGCTCGGTCACGATCGGGGCTCGGCGTCAACGGGGGCGGCGAGCAGCGAGACGGTCACCGAGCCACCCTTCGTCGCCTGCGTTCCGACCGAGCGGAAGCCAAGTCGTTCATGAAATGCCAGGCTTCCCGGATTCGGCGGGTCGAGGTTGACCTCGCACGTCACCTCTCGACGCCCGTACTGCTGCGCATCGATGAATACCGCCTCGTACAGGGCCGCGCCGAGCCCGGAGCCGCGCTCACTCTCGGCGACAACAATACGGTCGACGTAGAGATGATCGATGCCACGCGACTCGAAGTAGGTGTAGTTCTCGCTCTCGTACGCCGCCCCCGGGGCCATTGCGATGACGAAGCCCACGAGGTGTTCGTCACGCTCGAGGCCAAGGGCGAGGTGCGCAAGGTTGATGAGCCGAGCGAGCGCGGCGGGTTCGGTGAGCGGCACCGCCGGGGCCGCGGCGTCGTTGAGCACAGCAACCGACGGCACGTCGCCGCTCGTCAGGGAACGCAGAACCACCCCCTCGGGAAGAGTCGGCGTCGACGTAGCAGTCATGGGCAGTGCTCCTGTTCTCACCGGAGTGGCGAGTCTGCACCAGGCTAACAACACCGCGCGGGAGATACTCTCGCCCCATGACTTCGCGCGCCACCGTTGACCCGCCCACCCAAGACGCTGCGTCGATCGACGTCGACTTGCTCGTGATCGGAGCGGGCAGTGCCGGCCTGGTGGCCGCCAAGACCGCCGCCGGTTTCGGCGCCCGCACTCTACTCGTCGAGGCTCACCGCATGGGTGGCGACTGCCTGTGGACAGGGTGCGTGCCCTCGAAGTCGCTCATCGCCGCGGCCGAGACAGCAGCGCGTGCTCGCGACGGCCGACGTCTGGGGGTGCACGTCGAGAGCATGCGCGTCGACTTCGCCGCGGTCATGCGGCATGTACATGCGGCGATGCATGAGATCGAGCCGGCCGATTCGGCCGAGGCCGTCGAGGCCACCGGGGCTCGCGTCATGATGGGCCGTGCCCACTTCACTGGCCCGCGCACGGCGATGATCGCTCCCTCAGACGGGGGCCCACACCGCGAGGTGCGCTTTCGACAGGCGATCATCGCCACAGGCTCAGCGCCCGAGGTTCCGCGTCTGCCCGGCATCGAGCAGCTCGCTGTGCTTTCCAGCGACAACGTGTGGGAACTCACCGAGCAGCCCGCCCGACTGGCCGTGCTCGGCGCCGGCGCCATCGGGTCAGAACTCAGTCAGGCCTTTGCCCGGCTGGGAACGCGCGTAACCCTCGTGCAGCGCAACGCTCGCGTGCTCCCCAAAGAGGATGCAGACGCCTCGGCGCTCGTGGTCGCCGCCATGAGTCACGACGGCATCGACGTGAGAGTGTCGACGACGGTTGAGCGGGTCGAGGCTGCGGCCGACAGCCAGGCGGGCATCCTGCACCTGTCGAGCGGCGATGCTGTGCCTTTCGATCGCCTCCTCGTGGCGCTTGGGAGACGCCCGCGCAGCACCGACCTCGGTCTCGAGGCTGCGGGGGTGCGTCTCGACGACCGCGGCTATATCGCCGTCAACGGAGCGCTGCGCACGAGCAATCCGCGCATCTGGTCGGCGGGTGATGTCAGCGGTCTACCGCAGTTCACCCACATCGCGGGTGTCAACGGCAGCCTGGCGGCGACGAACGCCGTGTTGGGCCTGCGACGCCGGGTGGATGCCGATGCGGTGCCGCGCGTCACGTTCACGCACCCCGAGGTCGCCGCCGTAGGTCTCGCCCCCGCCGACGCCGCACACCATGGCTACTCCGTGAGCGAAATACAGCACAGTCACACTGATCGCGCGATCGCAGATGACGACACAGCCGGCTTCACCCGCCTCGTGATCGATGCGAAGGGGCGCGTGCGCGGCGCAGTCATCGTGGGCCCCCGCGCAGGAGAGTCGATCGGCGAGGCGGCGCTCGCCGTGCGCCAGGGAATCCGCACGAGCGCAATCGCGAGCACGACGCATCCTTACCCCACCTATAGCGACGCTCTCTGGAACGCTGCCGTCGCTGATGTACGCACTCGACTACGCAGCGGAGGGCTGGGCACCGTGATCAGAATGCTCGCTCGCTGGCGTCGCCTCACGACGCGCTAGAGAGACGCGGCTGGTACGCGGCGCGCTCAGCGCAGCGCACTCAGCGCACTCAGCGCAGCGCGCGATACCCGGCAATCATGCGTTGGATCGCGCTGACACCTACGAGCGCGGCCCAGGCGACAGCGATGGGGGCTGCCCAGAAAGGCAGGATCAGCCACAGCGCATGCACGACGATCGTTTCGGTGCCCTCGGCGATCCGGCCTAGGAAGGACAGCGATCGACCGTCGTCGAGTTGGCGGCCCGCGCGTTCGGCAATCGATGAGAACGCCAAAAAGGCCGCGCCGTTGATGTAGTAAGCGAGCAGTACGGCAAGAAAGGGCCACCAGGGTGCATCGAAACCCGCTGTGGCGCCGACGGCCACACCCACGACGGTCGCGCCATAGACGACGAAGTCGGCCGTGATGTCGAGAAACCCGCCCGCCTCACTGTGGGGCGAACCCGCCGGCATCGACGCGCGGCGGCGGCGGCGTGCGAGCGCTCCGTCGAGACCGTCGATCACGCGCGATACCAGCCACAGCACGAGCGACACCGCCCACCACTGCAGGCCCGCAGCGACAGCTGACGACAACCCGATGGCAAGGCCAAGCAGGGTCAAACCATCAGGAGTTATGCCCGGCCGGTCGAGAGCGCGAGCCAGCGCATCCACAGGCCGAGCGATGAGAGCCCGCATAGGTCGATCGATCATTGGTCCTTACCCGCGGTCGGTGGCGTGAAGGCGAGCGGCGTGGCGACGAGCGGCGTGGCGACCAGTGGCGTGACAGCCACTACTGTCGCCTCACGACTGATTCGTCGCCGACGTTCGGCCCAGATTGCTCCGGCGATCATCAGGGTTCCGAGCACGCCGATTGCGACCCAGGCGGGCCATCCGAATTCGAGACCAAAGGCGCCGAGGGCGACGTAGGCGACCGTGCCCGGAACGACGCCCAGGGCCGTGCCGAGGGCGTAATCGCGCCGGCGCACCGCGGTGAGCCCGGAACCGTAGTTGATAGCGGTGAACGGGATGATCGGGATGAGTCGCATGCCGAGTACAGTCGCAAACCCTCGCCTACTCACGAGCTCGTCGAGTCGGGCCACACGCGTGCCGGTGTATCGCTCGACCGCATCGCGGCCGAGCCAACGGCCGAGCCCGAACGCCGCCGCGGCGCCCAGCATGGCCCCGACGTAAACCAGTAAGAGTGCCCACCCGAAACCGAACACCAGCCCCGCCGCGACCGACAGCACGTTCTTCGGAGCAGGAGTGAGCGTGACGGCTGCGTAGAGCAGGGCGAAGAGGGCTCCGCCAGCCCAGCCCAGTTCGGCCACGGCCTGACGCACGTCGTCCATCGCGGGCAGCGGCACGAGCAACCCAACCGCTACGGCCATGGCCACGAATACCAGAAGAGTGATGCCTTTGGCCAGCACAGAACGCGAGCGGACTGTGTTGGACTGTGTGCTCCGGAACACCGAGGAATCGTTCATCGCTCGGCCAGTGTAGGAGGGTGGACCTTGTGCGCTGTGCGAGCTGCCCCACACGTCGCGCCCGATACCTTCAGGAGAGCCCATGACATCCCGCCGAAATCGACCCCGCACCGCACGCCCATCGCTGGCACTGGGCGGCGCCGTGTTGCTACTCAGCCTCGCGGCGTGCTCGCCCACTGGCTCCGCCGCGAGCGACCAACAGAACTACGAGACCTGGAACGAGGTCGTGGCCGCCGCCGACGGGCAAACCGTGAAACTCTGGATGTACGGCGGAGACGAGCAGGGAAACGCCTACGTCAATGACGTGCTCGTGCCTGCGGCAGCCGAGCTCGGTGTGACACTTGAGCAGGTACCGATCGCGGACACTCCGGATGCGCTGAACCGCATCCTCAGCGAGGTGCAAGCTGGCGAGACCGACGGCGAAGTCGACCTGGTCTGGGTCAACGGCAACAACTTCGGCACGGGTAAAGAAGCCGGAGCGTGGGAGTGTGGCTGGACCGACCTGCTCCCCAACATGGCCCTGACCGATCGTGCCGACCCGCTACTCCTGAACGACTTCGGCACGCCCGTCGACGGGTGCGAGGCGCCGTGGCACAAAGCGCAGTTCACCTTCGTCTACAACAGCGACACGGTGACCGACGTGCCAGCGAGCCTTGACGAGCTGCTCGACTGGGCGCGCGCCAACCCCGGGCGATTCACCTACCCCGCGCCGCCAGACTTTACCGGGTCAGTGTTCGTACGCGAGGTGCTCTATAGCGTCAGCGGCGGCTACGAGAACGTGCCCCTCGCCTTCAGCCAAGACGACTTTGATGCGCTGACCCCCGCGCTGTACGACGAGCTCACCGACCTCGAGCCGAGCCTGTGGCGTGGCGGCGAGACCTACCCGCAAGACTCGAACGAGCTCAACCAGCTTTTCGCTGATGGCGAGGTCGATTTCACCATGACGTACGGCCCGGCGACTCTCACCGAACTCGTGGCGAACGGCACGTACCCCGCCGGTACGAAGGTACTGACGCTCAACGAGGGAACGGTCGGCAACGCAAGCTTTCTCGGTCTTGCCTCAACCTCGGGTAGCAAAGCTGGCGCCATGGTCGTAGCGAACCTCGCGCTCTCGGCTGAGCAGCAGGCTGCCAAGGCAGAGCCGGGTGTCTGGGGCCAGTTCACCGTGCTGAGCTTCGACCAGCTCAGTGACGAGCAGCGCGCACTGTTTGAGGCGCTGCCTGAGTCACCCGTCGTGCCGAGCTACGACGTGCTCAGCAAGAACGCCAATCCTGAGCTTGCTGCCGCTTGGGTATCGCCGATCGATGAGAGCTGGCGACAGCTCGTACTCGCGCAGTAGGGCGCAACACCATCGTCGCGATCGATACCCCCGTGCCGGGAGCCCGTACTCCGGGTTCCCGGCGCTGGGCATCCCTCGCGCTCGTCGCACCCGGCGTGGCGATCGCGGCCTTCGTCGTCGTCGGCGGCATCGGGATGTCCGTGGTGCAAAGCGTGGGCCTTCTTCCCTTGGTCGGCGACGCGGCTTTCAGCCTCGATGCCTACGTCGCCAATGGTGACGAGCTGCTCACGGGGACTGCGCTGTCGCTCGGAATCGCCACCGCGTCGACCGTGCTCTCGTGCCTCATCGGGCTCACCGCCGCCATTGTGATCACGCAGGGCCGCCGCACCGGACGCATCGTTGCCGCCATCAGCGCCCTCACTATCCCGATACCGCACCTCATCGGCGCAGCCGCTGTGGGTCTCTTGCTGTCGGACGCCGGAATTCTGCCGCGCATCCTGGGGATTCCGGGCACAGAGTGGCCGGACTTCGTGGGCGGGTCATGGTGGATCGCGGTGATCTTCGAGTACACCTGGAAGGAGTCAGCCTTCGTCGCGCTCGTCGTCGCCGCAGTGCTCTCTTCTCGGGTTGCCCGCTACGACGAGACGGCCGCCTTGCTGGGCGCGAGCCGCGCGCGCCGACTTCGTCACATCGTCATCCCGCTCGCGCGGCCTGCCGTCATCGTGAGCGCCATCATCATCTTCGTCTACACGTTCGGCTCGTACGAGGTCGCCTGGCTACTGGGTCGCCCGTATCCTGAACCGCTTCCGGTGCTCGCGTTCCGGCTCTTCGACTCGATCTCGTTGACCTCACGCCCCGAAGCGGCGGCGGTCGCCGTCATCACGACGATGATCTCTTTGGTCGTAGTTGCTCTCGGCATGGCGCTTTTGCGACGCACGCCGTTATGGAGGTGAGCACGACATGGTCATGCTGATCCCTTACGGGCAACGCGTCACCCCCGACGACCGCACGGTGTCGAACCGCGCACTCATGCGCCCGCGACCAGCCGGACGCACTTTGCGCATCACCATCGCCACCCTGCTGACGGCCTGGTTCGCACTGCCTCTCGTTCCCCTGTTGCTCTGGTTCTTCGCCGATCGCTGGTCGGCACCCGCCGTGTTTCCCACCGAGTGGGGATTCAGCGGTGTGACCTCAGCGCTGGCGAATGGTGCGGTGCCCGCATTCGGCCGCTCGCTGCTCCTTGGCCTCGTCGTTGCTGCGATCGCGACGCCGCTCGGTGCGATGGCGGCGCGCGCACTCACGCGAGGCGCCGTGCCCGCTCCGCGCCTCGTCAGCGGCATCCTGCTCGCCCCGCTCGCCATGCCCGCGTTCGTTGCGGTGATGGGGCTCACGATCGTGTTGCTGCGAGCACGGGTTCCCGGCCTGGTCGGCGTCGTGATCCTGCTGGTGGCCGCGGCAATTCCGTACACGGTGTACACGATGCGCGTCGCGTACGCCGCTCACGACCTCGCCTATGAAGAAGAAGCACGCACCCTCGGTGCCTCACCCTGGCAGGTGCTGTGGCGCGTGCACCTGCCTCTCGTCGCTCCCGGCCTAGCGCGATCGGCTTTTCTCGCCTTTCTCGTGGGCTGGAGCGACTATGTCATCACGATTCTGGTCGGCGGCGGCACAATCGTCACCCTGCCCCTGCTCGTCGCCTCGTTCGCCAGCGGGGTGGGTAACGACGCCGTCGTGGCCGTACTCTCGGTCAGCGCGATCCTGCCCCCGCTGGTCTTGCTCCTCGTGCTAGGTCGTTTCGGCCGCCGGTATCCGACAGCCCGGTTCATGACTGGCCCCACGGCCAGTCGATCCCCGAAAGGTTCCCCGTGAGCGCCTCACTTGCCCTCGACTCCCTCACGAAGACCTTCGACGGGGAATCGTCTCCTGCGCTCAATGAGGTCTCATTCGAGGTCGAGGAGGGCGAGTGCCTCGCCGTGCTCGGTCCGTCGGGCTCCGGCAAGAGCACGGTTCTGCGGTCGATTGCCGGACTCGATGCGCCCTCAAGCGGACGCATTTTCGTTGATGGCAGTGACGTCGCGGGCCTCGCCCCTGAAATGCGAGGCATGGCAATGGTATTCCAGCGCCCCCTGCTGTTTCCCCACCTCAGCGTTCTCGACAACGTGGCATTCGCCGGCACCGTTGCGGGGCAGCCAAAGCGCGTGGCTAGAGCCGACGCCCGCCAGTTTCTGGAGCTCGTTCAGCTCGAAGGTTTCGGCGAGCGGCCCGTTACGGCTCTGTCGGGGGGGCAAGAACAGCGTGTGGCCCTCGCGCGCGCACTCGCAGCTCGACCCCGCGTGCTCCTACTTGATGAGCCATTCAGCGCGCTCGACCCCGAATTGCGCGCCGATATGCACACGCTGCTCCGACAGATTCGGCAGCAGCTGAACCCCACGATCGTCATGGTGACCCATGACCGAGACGAGGCCGCGGTAGTGGCCGACCGGGTTGCCCTTCTGAGCGACGGGCGACTATTGCAGCACGACACCGTCGAGCGTCTTTACACACGACCTGTTTCGATCACCGTCTCACGCCTCATGGGCGGGCGAATCGAACTGCACGGCGAGGTGCGCGCGGGGATGCATCACTCGGCAATCGGTTCGGTTGCCTCCCCCGGTGGGGAGACCTGGGCCGAGGGGCCCGGGGTCCTCGTGGTGCGCCACGAGGCGGTGCACATCTCAACCTTCGAGGTGGCGGTGCCCGACGGCATGGTGGGCGTTGAGGTGGTCGTGACCGACCGTCGAGCGCGAGGACCGCGCGCCGAAGTCACGCTCGCTTGCGGTGACGCGATGATGGAGGCTGAGGTTCCTGCGAGCCGCCCCCTTGTCGTCGGTCAGCGTGCAACCGCGCACATCCCTCGCTCGGCATGTACCGTCGTTCCAACCCCCTAGCGGGAACGGAAGACGCCGCTACCAGCGAGAATCTGCACCCGTGCGCAGCTCATCGACCTTGCCGTTGGTGATGCCGGTGCGGCGTTCGCCCTTGGGCTCGAGCGGTAGCAATTTGCGGAGGCCGATGTTCTCGATGGGGTCGAGCACCGAGTGCTGCACGCACGCCGGTACGATCTCGCCCGTCTCGGGGTGACTCATGGCATACATGCACGAGCCCAGGCGCTCTTGAGTCTCTTTGATGATCGGGTCGTCAGCGACAACTCCTTGCTTCATCAGCTGCCAGGCCGGCTTGACCTGCTCTGCATCCATGAAGTTGTGGACGACGAATGTCTTAAAGCTCACCTTGCCCCGTCGCGCGGCACGGATCACGGCGCGCAGCCCGCCTCCGCGCTTCAGGATGCGGTTGACGAGCCCGGCCATCGGCGGCAGGTCTTGCGGGTGGCTGAGTACCGCGCGGATCACCTTGATGGTGAGCGCCCAGCGCGGAATGTCGCCGAAAATCATGCCGCCGTAGTGCTTCAAAAACCGGTCGCGGGCGGCGATATCTTTGGGTTCGTCGGCATCGAGCACTGAGGCAAAACGGCCTTCGACCATGACGCCGACGGTGTGACGATTGCAGCGCGGGTCGCCGAATTGCACGGCCTTGTGCGGCAGCTTCTGCCCCACACCCGCCTCGATGCGCTCCCACACCGCGTCGATCGTGACCTCGTCGAAGTTCTCTTTCCACCGACGGTCATCGCCAATAAACGCTGCTGGCTGAAACGACATCATGTCGTAGGGCATCGCCAGCACGTCACGCGTCACCTGCTCGACCTCATCGAGATTCGTTGGCGTCACCGTCATATTGTGCGCAAGGTACGAGTCGACCTCGTGCTGCTTTTTGAGGTCGAGAAACATCTGCGCGAACTGTTCCCTATAAGGGTTGAGCTCGGCCTCGTTCTTGGGTCGCACAGCACCGCGGCGACCACGCATCAGTGAGTCGAAGTGCGCGGCAAACGAGACCTTCTCGAAGGCAGGCTTGCCCTCGTCATCGAGCACAACGTCGAGCAGGTAGTCGTAGTCAAAGTCGCCGTGTGTCATCGACATCGGCTCGCGGCCGACGGCACGCATAGCGAGCAGGGTGTCGCGGTGTGCCTTCGGGGGCAGCAAGCTCACTTCGCCGCCGATGAGCTGAGCGTGCGCTCGCGGGCCGCGAATCTGGCGCAGCAACCCCATTTGCTTCGTGACTTCAGTCACCGTGTGGTCAGCATCTATACGCACTTTGTTGGCGTCTGCAGAGTGGTAGCAGGGTGAACAGGTCAGGTTGCACTTCGGGAACACGCCATGGGTGCCTTCGCACCCCACCGCGCACTTGCCCAGAAGTTGCTCAGGCGTTTTCGCGTGCTCCGGAAGTTCGGCCCAGCGCTTGTCGAGTGCCAGCCGGGTGTCAGGGTGGATCGGCCGCGTCTGCAGCTCGAATTCGCGGAAGGTCGTGGCGATCGACATCGGGGGCTCCTCGTGCGGGTCGTCAGACGACCTCTGCCAGAGGCGGGCCGTCGTTCGTCAGTCTAAGCACGAGGTATTCGGAACAGAACATGATTCGGATGGGATGCCCATCCCGAGTCGGCGACGCGGTCTACTGCGCGCCGTTCGCCGCCATCCACGGCACCGGGTTGATCGCGGTGCCGCCGACACGAATCTCGAAGTGCAAGTGCGGAGCCGTGGTGACGCCCGTCGCGCCGACGAGCCCGACCTGGTCACCCACACGAACCCGATCTCCGACGCGGTAGAGAATTGAGCCCACCTGCAGGTGCGCGTACACGCTCGTCACCGCCTGACCGTTGACGACGTGATCGATCTCGAGGTGTACGCCGAGCGAGTTGCTGGGGTCGCCGATGAGGCTCACGACGCCGTCGGCGACGGACACGACGGGTGTTCCGTATCCGGGATTCCAGTCAACGCCGTAGTGCAGGGTCGAACAGGCCCCGCAGGCCGCTGCGCGCGGGCCGAACGCGCTACCGACGGGCGCCCCGGCTCCGACGGGATACACAAGCGGGGGTCGCACGTCGACCGTGAAGGTCTCTCGGGCGGGAGCGGGCTCACTAACGGTATCCGCCGCCGCGACAGCATCGCCTGCGTTCGCGACCGCCGCCGTGAACAGCTGTGACTGGGGTAGTTGTTGCTCACTTTCAACCGCGGTTGCGAGAGCCGAGTTCACTCCCATGCTGAGGAGTAGGCCAAGGGCCACGAGCGATGCGGAGGCGACGAGTGCGCGATGGCGAAATCGGTAGGGATCAAGTGCGGCGGCACGCGACAAAGCAGGATGCAAAAGGTGGAGCATGAGAAGAGAAACACTTCCTGGTGGCGGCCGGCAGGCCGTGGACACGGTGAGTGCACGTCATTGCGCATTCGACCTCGCGGCACTCACGGCGAGCACTCGGCACAAGGTCTGGAGGTCAATGCACCAGGTCCGGCGGAATCACTCTCACCGGCGGCACTCGCCCCTGTCGGCAATGTAGCCAACGATCAAGCCTGACCGACGAACCTGTGAGGACCCTGTTCACGCCCCAACTATTAGGCGATCGTCGTGCCTAACGCCAGGCCGAGAAGGTACGTGACGGCTGCGGCGCCGTAGCCGATCGCCAACTGCCGTATAGCGCGCTTGACCGGCGACGCGCCCGACAGTACGCCGACGATCGCGCCCGTGACGAGAAGGGCAATGCCGACGAGTACGGCCGAGATGACCACCGCTGTGAGGCCTTCGAACCCCAGCAGATAGGGCACGACGGGGATAATCGCGCCCGACGAGAAAAAAGCGAAGCTAGAGAGTGCGGCGCCCCAAGCCGAGCCGATCGCCTCGTGCTGCTCGGCCTCAGCCTCTGCAGCCCGCGCCGCCGCAGCCACGGGATCGTAGTCGGCAAGGATCGCGCGCGCGTGCGCGGCCGCCTCGATCTCGTCCATGCCCCGCGCTCTGTAGACCAACGCGAGCTCGTTGGCATCGACGTCAAGGTGTGGCAGCGCCGTGTGCGCGTCGGGGTCGGGTGTCGAGGCGTCGAGAAGTTCGCGCTGCGAGCGCACCGAGACGTACTCGCCCGCGCCCATCGAAAGCGCGCCCGCAAGCAACCCGGCCAGGCCGGTCAGCAGAACGGCGCTGGGGCCAAGTCCAGCAGCACTGATGCCCATCACAAGGGCCAGGTTGCTGACCAGGCCGTCGTTGGCCCCGAAAACCGCAGCGCGGAACGTGCCCGCCAAACGCTGGCGACCGCGCGCGGCGAGCCCGCGAACGACCTCGCTGTGGATGCGCTCATCGGCAGCCATGGCGGGCGTCGCGTGAGCATCCGAGGCATAGGGCGAACGCGTCTCGGCGCTTTGTGCGAGAGCGAGCACGAACACGCTGCCGAAACGCCGGGCGAAGAATCCGAGAAACCGCGTGCGTAGCGAGACAGCGGGCATGCGCTCGGCGTGCACGCCGAGCAGGCCAGCCCAATGCGCCTCGTGCCGAGCCTCTGCCTCGGCGAGCGCGAGCAAAATGGCACGCTCTTCGCCGGTGCGACGAAGGGCGAGGTCGCGATACACCGCCGCTTCGGCGCGTTCGTCGGCGAGGTAGCGTCGCCAACGACGGATCTCGGCGGGGCGCGGAGTGCGGCTGTTAGTCACGCGCCCATGATGACAGCGGGGCGAGGGCGGTCGCAGTTCGGTGCTCCGAAAGTGGTGAGGCCGGGCATCCGGTACCCGTCAGGCCACGCTCACCAACCCCAGCTACCCGTGCCGCCCTTGAACGGTCCGACGACGTTCGCGGTGATCCAGCCACCGTAAAAGCCGCCCTCTTGTGGCGCGACGACCTCGCCGTCGACGGTGCAACGGTCCATGCGCCCCGGGTAGACCGAGACGAAGCCTGCGATGGCGTCGAAGCCGCGGCTGGGGCTCGGGTAGTACCAGCCGGCACGCGTCGCCACCACGTCGCCCCCGACGATGTCGTAGTACGCAGCACCGCCCTTGAACTCGCAGAACGACGAACCGTCAGCGGGCACGAGTGCACCCTCGACAAAGTCTTCCGGCGGCAGGTAATACGCGGGCGGATGACTCGTCTCCAGCACGCGAACCGCCCGAGTGGTGTCGGCAATCAGCCGACCGCCCAACTCAACCGTCACGCGGGCGTGCACGGGCTCAACGCGCGGGGGGCGCGGGTAATCCCAGACCGATTCTTGGCCCGGCCCGGGCTCGATGCGTTTCGGTTTCGCCATCTCGCGCACCTAGAAGCCGAAGTCGCCGAAGTCGCCGCCGTCGAAGCCGCCTGCGTCCGCACCCCCGTCAGCGGCACCCGCATCCGCAGCAACGGAATCGGCGGCTCCCGCATCCGTGAGCCCAGCATCCATCGGCGGCAAGAACGCGCTCGCGAGGGCCGAGCCAATCACGTAGCCCGCAACCGTGCCGAGCAGTGACGCGCCCACCATCTGGCCAAACGAGGGACCGGCAAGTGATCTCTCCATCGTGCCCGGCTGACGCAACTCTGACCGAGTGGCAGCGCGAGCGAGCGTCGCCGGCTGATCGTCGGCCGGGGCTTCGCCCGCAGGCGCCGTGCGCGAGAGCTCGTCGAAGACAAGGACACGCTGCTCTGGGCTCAGCTTCGCGAACGCCTCGGCGTGCACCTGCTCGATCGTCTCGGGCGGGGCCGTCTGCAGCAGGTAGCGGTAGCGCTCAACAGCGCGCTCGTCATCGCCGCGTTCGCCGACACGGCGAGGCTCGGGATCGGGGGTCGGCGCACCGAAAAGGCGATCGAAGAAGGTCATGGGGTCACTCCTGGAGGTCGAGGCTTCTACGCTACGACGCTTCGTTCGGTATGGGCTGTGCAGAACTCGTGTAACAACTCGGTGAAGGATGCCGCGGTTGCGACCCCGGTGCACTACTGTCGACAATGAAGTTGATACGCCTCGGCGGTCCGAACGTGCGGTGCAAGCAGTACGTGCTCTCGTATAGAGCAGGATTCATGAGTGGTTCGACTGGTGGTTTCGACAGTCGAAACTCCGTGAGTAACAAGGAGTCAGTAATGACGACAGGCACTGTTAAGTGGTTCAATGCCGAAAAAGGTTTCGGTTTCATCACCCCCGATGACGGAAGCGCCGACGTGTTCGCGCACTTCTCCGCCATCCAGTCGAACGGGTACCGCTCGCTCGACGAGAACCAGAAAGTCGAATTCGACGTCGCGCAGGGCCCCAAGGGCCTGCAGGCTGAGAACATTCGCCCGCTCTAGTAATCTCCCGTTGTGCCGAGCCGGTCGTACGACCTCACTCAGTGTGACATGAACGAAAGCCGCCCCCCGACGACGTGGGGCGGCTTTTGTCGTTCGTGCCAGAAACTCACTCGGTCGTAACGAAGTCGATGAGTTGCTCCACCCGACCCAGCAACGCCGGGTCGAGGTCGGCATAGCCGCGCACGCTGCCCCGAACGCGCCGCCACGATGCCGCGCGATCGGCGGCAGACTCGTGCGGCCAACCGAGAACTCGGCACGTGCCGGTCTTCCAGTCTTCGCCGCGCGGCACATCGGGCCAGGCCGCGATGCCGACAACCTCAGGGCGTACCGCCTGCCAAACATCGATGAACGGATGCCCGACCACAAGCACGTGCTGCGCGTCGACCCGCGCGAGCGCGTCTGCGGCCAGTCGCGACTCTTTCGATCCTGTAACCCAGTGGTCGAGGAGCACACCCACTCGACGCCCGGATGCTGGGCCGAACTCGACGAGGCGCTCGGCGAGATGATCGGCGCCTTCGAGTTGCTCGACCACGACCCCCTCGATCCGCAAATCGTCGCCCCACACCTGCTCGATGAGCTCGGCATCATGCCGACCTTCGACCCAGATGCGGCTGGCGCGCGCGACTCTGGCCCGGGCATCCGGCACCGCGAACGAGCCGCTGGCAGTGCGAGCCCGACCGGCAGATGCCGACGCACCTGCTGTTGACGGCCAGGCTGATGTCGCGGTCGATGTCGCAGCAGGAGCAATAAGCACGACGGGCTCGCCGCCAACGAGAAACCCGGCCCCGAGCGGAAACACGCGCACGCGTCCGTGCCGGTCTTCGAGGTGCACATTGCCCGCATCAACGAGCACAACGGCCCCGACGAAGCCGCCGGCGTTGTCACCCGCGACCGCGCGCGCGTCGAGGCCAGCGCTCAGGCCGCCGTCGTCGGGCAGCTCGAGGACCAGGTCGCGCTCGGCGGCCACCTCGGGTACGACGCGACGCGAGACTGAGCGCCAGTCGCCGGCGAGCGGGTCAGAGTCGTAGCGGTCGCGGCTATCGAGGGTCACTCCGCGAGGCTACGGCTTCGTGCCTCAGCCCGCCCGCTGCCTCGCCGCGCGCATCCCCCGCGGCCACCGCACGCGTGCGCGGCCACCGCGGCCACCGCGGCCACTGCGGCCACCGCGGCCACTGCGGCCACTGCGGCCACTGCGGCCACTGCGAGTGTTCTAGCCCAAACCTCGCAATGTGGCTCGAAACTTCAACCCATAGTGCGAGGTTCGAGCCAGAGTGCAGGGGCGCCAGCACCCGGCGCCCGGCACCCGGCACCCGGCGATAGGGTGGTCGAACCACGACACGCGATGCGAGGAGGATGCCGTGCGCACGACTGGTCAACTGTTCCGCTGGGGTCTTACGTGCCTGCTGCTCGCACCTGTCGCGGTGATGGGCGCGTTCACGATGGGCAGTACGCCCCCGTTTCTCTGGGTCGCGCTCGTGCTCGTGTTGCTCGGCGGCGCCCTCAACGCTGCGGCACTCGTGCGAGGAGTTCGGCGCGTCGGCTCGGGCGATTTCATGACGAGCCTCGACGGTATGACACCCGCCGACCGCGCCGGCCGCACAGGTGGCCGCGGCTCGGGGTCTTGGGGCACTGGGACCGCGGGCCCAGGCGCCGGCGGCCCAGGCGCTGGCGGCTCAGGCGCTGGCGGCTCAGCCCCCGCAGAGCCAATCGTGCCGAGGCAGCGCCTCATTTTTCCCGACGACGGCCTGGTGCCGCCCCCCGATCGTGGACTGCGCCGGCGCGTTGGCCTCGGCGCGGCGGCGGCACTGCTGGGCCTCATCGCGTTCGGCGCCTACACGCTGGCTGTCGAGCAGCCACTCGCGATCGCGCAGGGGCTGCTGACGCTTGACGAGGTCTACGCGGCGTGGAACACCGCTTCGAGGGTGGGTTTCACGATCTCGATCACGATCTGGGTATTGCTGTCACTCGCGGTCGTGCTCGGAGTCGCCGTGCTCGCGTTGTTGCCCGCGATTGCGGCCGACCGCATCCTGACTCCGCGCCGGATGCTCGCCGCGGCCTGCATCGCGGGCAGCGTGATCGTCGTCGCCGCGTTTGGCACATACTTCAGCATCGGCATCAGCCTGCCCGACGACCTGCCCTTCGCCGCGGGCGGAGTCTCGAGCCCCGGCAGCCAGCTCTTCGGGCTCACGGGCGTCGCCCTCAGCGCGACGGCCATTCTGCTCACCGTGCCCGGATGGCGCCGCCTGCCGCGCTGAGCAGACCGGCCGGGTGAGTTCGCCCACCAAAAGGGCACACGGAGTTGACACGAGGCAGGTTCTCTGGTTAGTTACTTGACTAAGTAACCAACACGGTACTCACCACAGAGAGCGAGGTGCCATGGACGACGGAAGACCGATCTTCCTGCAGATCGCCGAGCAGATCGAAAATCAGATTATTGACGGCTCGTACGGCGATGGTGAACAAGTTCCTTCGATCAACGAGTTCGCGGCGTTCCACCGCATCAACCCCGCCACGGCGCTCAAGGGCATTACGCGACTCGTCGACACGGGAGTGCTCTACAAGCGCCGCGGCATCGGCATGTTCGTCGCCGACGGCGCCCGCGATCGGCTGCTTGCCGAGCGACGGGAACGATTCGGCACCGAGTTCGTGCGGCCCCTCGTCGCCGAGGCTCGCGCGCTCAGCCTCACCACCGACCACTTAATTGAGATGATCCGAAAGGAAACCCCATGACCACCATCGTCGAGGCCACTGGCCTCACGAAGCGTTACGGCAAGGTCACGGCTGTCGACGACGCCACCTTCGCGGTTCGCGCGGGAACGATCACCGGACTGCTAGGCCGCAACGGCGCCGGCAAGACCACCCTCATGCACCTGATCACGGGTCAAGAGTTCGCTACCTCCGGCAGCATTGCCCTGCTTGGCGAGAGTCCGGTCGAGAACGCGGGCGTGCTTCAGCACACGTGCTTCATCAAAGAGAGCCAGCGCTACCCCGACGACTTCAAGCCGAAGCACGTGTTCGCCACGGCCCCGCGCTTCTTCGCGAACTGGGATTCCGCCTTTGCCGGAGAGCTCATCAACGAATTCCGGCTTCCGGTCGATCGCCGCATCAAGAAGCTCTCGCGCGGCCAACTGTCGAGCGTGGGCGTCATCGTGGGCCTCGCCTCCCGGGCTCCGCTGACGATCTTCGATGAGCCCTACCTCGGGCTCGACGCGGTGGCACGGCAGACGTTCTACGATCGTTTGCTTGCCGACTATGCAGAGCATCCGCGCACTGTCATTCTCTCCACCCACCTCATCGACGAGGTGGCCGACTTGCTTGAGCACGCGATCGTCGTTGACAGCGGCCGGGTCATCATTGATTCGTCTGTGGATGCCCTGCGCGCCGACGCCGCCACCATCGCCGGGCCCGCCTCGGTTGTCGACCAGGCCACACGGTCTCTCACGGTGCTGCACCGCGAGGCCCTGGGTGGATTCGTCTCAGTCACGGTCACCAACGTGAGTGACGACGACCGACGTGCCGCACGTGATGCGGGGCTTGAGGTGAGCGCCGTCTCACTGCAGCAGCTCATCATTCGTCAAACCGGGGGCGCCCCTGACCACCACACCCACTCCACTCTCACCGAGGAGGCGTCACGATGACCACACAGATTCCCGCCACCGCTGCACCACGCTCGGCGCACGCGCGACCGCTCGCACATCGCGTGTGGACTGTCGTGCGACTGCTGTTCGCCAACCCGTGGACGGCCGTCTACACGCCTCTGCTCATTCTGACCTTCATTTGGCTCATGAACATCGCCATCTGGGCCCTTCTGCAGGCCACGGTCGATGTCGGCAGCGATGCTGATTCGACGATCAACGGCGGCGCGCTGTTCTTGTTCATCTACATGTTGGTGGTGGCTGTGCAAAGCGTGAACCAGACCTTTAGCCTGGCGCTCGGCTATGGCATGACGCGGAGAGACTTCTTTCTGGGCAGCGCAGTCTTCTACATCATTTTGTCGGTCGGATATTCGGCGATGCTGGCGACACTGGGGCTCATCGAGGCGGCGACCAACGGGTGGGGCATTCGGCTGAACTTCTTCTCGACCAGTGTGATCGGGCTCGACGGCTGGTGGCAGGGGTTTGTCTTTGGCCTCTTGGCGTTCTTGTTGTTCTGTTTCATCGGTGCGGCGACCGCATCGGTGTATGTGCGGTGGCGCGCCATGGGCATGTACGTCTTTTGGGCGAGCGTGGTGGTGGCGTTCTTCGCCGGTGCCATTCTGACCACCTGGGCTAATGCCTGGCCGCAAGTAGAGCAGTTCTTCGCAGTGGCCGGCGTACTCGGCTCGGCCGCGTGGAGCCTCATCTTCACCGGACTGTGCGCCCTCGCCGCGTGGCTCATTCTGCGCCGGGCTACTCCGTCGCAGGGCTGATAGTCAGCAGACCGGTCACCACCAGTTCGCGAACCTGCGGAAGCAGTTGCGCGAGCAGGGCGCCCTCGTCGACCTCGAGTAGGTCGGCGAGGGCTCCGACGATCTCGCCCACCGTGAGCTCGCCGTCGCTCGCGCCGACGAGGCCGGCGAGCGCAGCATCCGCCTCGACAGTGCGACCGAAGCCGCCGCCCTGCCGCAACCGGATCACCGTCGGGTTCTCGTCGCCCGGCCAGTAGTGACGCTCTTCCGTCACGTCGGAGGCAACCTCGAGCCGCAGGGCGCTGAGCGCCACATCGTCGAGCCCGGCCACACGGTCGTGGGCGCGCAGGCCCGCGAGCAGGTGATCGCCGATTCCGATGGGAGCAACGCCGAGTGGTGCGGTGAGCACTTCGGTGCGCAAGAACCGCACAGCATCTTCGGCCCCCGCCTCTGCCGTCGCCCACTCCCCCGCCGTTGCGGCGTCAGACAACGCCGCACGCCGCAGCAAGATGTAGCCGAAACCAACACTCGTCACCCCCCGCGTCGCGAAGTCATCGAGCCAGTCGGCGGCGAGCATCTCGTACTCAGGGGTGCCGACGCGCGTGCCGCCGTCACGGATCCACGTCGCAGCGTACTCAGCCGGGCTCTGCCTTTCGCGCTCGACGACCCAGCCGTCGAGGCCGGACTCATCGATCCAATGCCGCACGCGCGAGAGGCCGTCACCGCGGCCGCCTCCCTCTGCGCCGCCGCCGCCGTCGCCGGCACTAAGGTCGTCTGTCGAAGCGGCGTCGCGGTACTCCCAGTTGCCGAGCAGGTGCGCTGTGCCGCCCGGCTGCAAGTGCTCGGCCACACCGCGCACGACTCGCTCGACGATCGCGTCGCCGACGAGTCCGCCATCGCGGTACTGGTAGCGGGGAACGCCCTCGCGCCGGGGGGTTATGACGAACGGGGGGTTGCTGACGATGCGGTCGAAGAGTTCGCCGGCAACCGGAGCAAAGAGGTCGCCCCGGCGAAGCTCGACCGACTCGACGCCATTGAGCGCAAGAGTGAGTCGCGCGCGGTCGATCGCCCGTTCTGAGATATCGGTCGCGACCACGCGGCGGGCGTGGCGTGCGACATGGAGAGACTGGATGCCGCATCCGGTGCCGAGGTCAAGCACCGAGTCAACCGGCTCGGTCGGTATGAGTGCGGCGAGGGTGAGCGATGCTCCCCCCACGCCCAGCACGTGATCGGGCGGCAGCGCGTGGCCGAGAGCACCTTCGCCGAGGTCGGAGGCGATGAACCATTGCACCGCTCCCCCCGCGTCGATCATCGAATAAGGTCGCAAGTCGAGCAGGGCCCGGCCCTGGTCGTCGAGCAGGGCGAGAGCGCGGGCGCCCGCAGCGCCCAGGGTGGGCATCGCGAGCGTGAGAAGGTCATCGGCCACCTGTTCGTCGAGCATGAAGAGTCGGGCGAGGATGCCCGCCGGATCTGTCGCGCGCGAGCCGGGGGCCGTCAGAGCGCGCAGAGCTGGCAGGCGATCGCCGCGCCCAAGAGCCGCATCGGCCTCGTCACCCCACAACTGCCGTAGCCGGTCGACCGTGTACCGGGCCGCGAGCAGGTCAGACCGTAACAGGGCGATGAGAGCAGCATCCACCCCTCTATTCAACCGCCCCGCCCCGTCACAAATCACGGAGATTTCGACGACCCACGCTCTCGCGTCAGGCAACCCGGGGCGAGTGCGGTGAAAGTTCCGTGATTTGTGACATGGCGAGGGGCGGTTGGTCACGACCGGGGGCGAAAAAAGGGCGGCCCCCGAAGGAGCCGCCCCGTTTAGGTGTTGTCGTGACTACGGCAGCAGCACCGCGTCGATGACGTGGATCACGCCGTTGTCGCAGACGATGTCAGCCGTGACGACGTTCGCGCCGTTGACCTTCACGCCATCCTTCAGGTCGAAGTGAAGCTCGGCACCGTTGACCGTCGCGGCGGCCATGCCGTCGGTCAGGTCGGCGGCGTGCACGGCACCCGGAACCACGTGGAACGTGAGGATCGAGGTGAGCGCGGGGATGTCGGCGAGCAGGCCCTCAACGGTGCCCTCGGGCAGAGCGGCGAAGGCGTCGTCGGTGGGGGCGAAGACCGTGAAGGGGCCCTCACCGTTGAGCGTGTCGACGAGGCCGGCGGCTCCGACGGCGGCGACGAGGGTGGTGAATGAACCGGCGCTTACGGCGGTTTCGACGATGGTAGCCATGGGAGATCTCTTCTCTAACGACGAGCATGAGAGAACACGGGTGCTCTCACCCGACCTCGTTCGATCGGGCGTGCCCTACTCTGCTCTCTCACACCCCGCGAGTCGCTGTACGCCAGCCGCGTATCGTCCGGGTGTCAGCCGCCCATCACCTGTGCGAAGTGAACATCCGGTGTCACAACGGCCACCGGCAGAGGTAGTGTTCCATGGCCGTGTCGTACGCTGAGAGGTGATGAGAGAGCTCACCGCCGAACAGATACGCACCAGCATGGTCAACGCCAGCGGGGCAGAAATTGAGCGGATGCCCCTGCCGGGTCTTCACGAAACCGTGTGGAATGCCCGTGAGTTCTTGGGATGGCGAGATCCGGCCGGCTCACCCCGCGGTTACATCGTGCACTGGGTCGACGACCGCCCCGTCGGCATCATGGTACGCGCCGCCAGCACGGCGCTGCGGCCCGGGATCGGTGCCATGTGCTCGCTATGTCATACGCCGCAGCCTTCGACACAGGTCGTCATGTTCAGCGCCCCGCGCGGGGGAGATGCCGGCCGCGACGGTAACTCGATCGGCACCTACATCTGCACCGACCTGGCGTGCTCAATTATGATCCGCATTATTCCGGGTCTGAGCGAACTGAGCCTCACGCGCGACGAGCTGGTGATGCGCCGCAGCGCGGGGCTCCAGCAACGACTCGAGAACTTCACGGCCAACGTACTGAAGACTGCATGACGCGCTACGAGTCGCGGCGACCCATGAGGTGGAACGGGATCGCCAGCGAAAGTGATGCCGACATGATTCCGATGAAGAACACGGCGGCGGCGAACTGCTCGGGCACCGCGTAGGCGTAGGCGAACAGCACGAACGACGACACGAAGAGAAAGACCGAGACGGCCACGGCGAGAATGTTCATGATGACTCCATTGTGCCAGGTCGGCTCGAGATAATGGCGCATGACCTCCTCTGACATGGCACGCACTGCCTCAGCCCGCCACCGCCCCGCTGGGCGCATCCGGCGCCGAGTTCGAGCGATAGGTCTCGGGGCCCTCACCGCCCTTGCTCTCGTTATCGTGGGCTTTCTCATTTGGGCGAATACCCCCTACCGGGCTGATCGCGCGCCGGTGATCGAGGTGTGGGCCAACAGCGACGTGAACGTGCAGTACCTCGACGAGGGCGTTCTCATGACTCCCGTGGGCGAGGCAGCTGACCTGCCCGCAAGCCAGACCGGCCTCGTCTTTGTGCCGGGCGCCCGCGTCGAGGCGCACGCGTACATGTACCAACTCAGTGGCGTCGTCGAGACGTATGGGGTGACGGTGCTCATCACCGAGCCCACCCTTAATTTGGCATTCTTCGACGCCCGCGGGCTCGATGACTTCACCGTCGCCGCCCCCGAGGTCGATCGCTGGTTCGTTGGCGGTCACTCGCTCGGCGGCGTGCGGGCGTGCCTCATGACTCCGGGCTCAAGCGCTGAGGGGCTCGTGCTTTTCGGCAGCTACTGCGCCAACGACGTGAGCAGCTCGGGCCTGCGGGCGCTCAGCATCGCCGGTGAGAACGACGCTCTGTCGACACCCGCGATCATCGAGCAGAACGCAAGCCTGCTGCCGACTGACAGCCGCTTCGTCACGATCGAGGGCGCCAACCACGCGAGCTTTGGTGACTACGGGCCGCAGGCCGGTGACGGCGAGCGCACGATCTCGACCGAACAGATGCGCGCCGAAGTGACGGCTGTACTCGGCGATCTGCTCGCTTGAGAAGCCCTATTCGGCAGGAGCGACCGAAGGAGTACTCGGCTCGCCGCTGGCCCCGGCCGAAATCTTTTCGCGGCGGGCAAGCGCCATGAGCCACCAGATGAGAGCACCGACGAGGATTCCGCCCACGAGCGCGATGACAGGGGTCAGCAACACTGGGCCAGCGAGCCGGCTCTCGGTGAGCAGATTGGCGATTCCGAGGTAGACCCAGAAAAAAGCGATGTCGACGAGAGCCGCGATACCCACGGCGGCCATCGTGACCTTCCAGGGGCTGCGAAGGCCCGCAGCCGAGAGCATCCACCCGCTCACCAGAATGGCAAGCCCGATAAGAATGAGGCTGCCGATCAGGAACGAGATGACGACCCAAAACAGCAGATCTGACCCGCCGTCCAGGGCACGCAGCACCGCGTTGGGGTCTTCACCCCCGAGCGAACGGGTGACCGTGCCGACAATGTTGCCGAACAATGCAGTGGCAACGAGCGCGGCAAGCGACATGCCGAATGCGAACCAGCCGATCTGGAAGATCGTGTGCGCGACCGCCCCCGCGATCATGCTGCTCTGGGTCTGATTGCGGGTGAGGGGCTGGGCGGTAGCCATTAGTGCTCCTTGATCTGACGGACACTGCGAATCTAGCGCTTAGAGTGACGGCATGCAGAAGAAGGCTCTGCTCGTGGGTGGCTCTGGACAAGTCGGTGTTTCGACCGCGCGCGCACTGCTGCGTGCTGGCTGGAGCGTCACCATCGCCCACCGCGGCACACGTGCCCTGCCGCTCGATCTGGTGGGCCACGCCGGTGAACTCACCCTTGATCGCAGTGACGGGGATGCCCTGGCCACTGCCGCGCGCGGCCACGATCTGGTGCTCGACTGTGTCGCGTTTTTCCCCGCCGACGTCACACCGTACGTCGCCCTCGCCGGCGAGCTCGGATCGCTCGTCGTCATCTCGACCGCCTCGGTGTACCTCGGCACCAACGGCACGTGGATGGACGTGGCGACGGGCGACGACGACTTTCCGCGGTTTGCCGTACCGTTGGCCGAGCAACACCCGATCGTGAGTGCCGACATCGACGGCTACTCGACCCAGAAAGCCGCGATGGAGCGCGCGCTGCTCGCCGTGGACGACCTGCCCGTGACCATCCTGCGCCCCGCAGCGATTCACGGCCCCGAGTCGCGAGCGTTGCGCGAGTGGTACTTCATCAAACGCGCGCTCGACGGCCGCGAGCGGGTGCCCTTGATTGACCGCGGCGTCAGCCGGTTCGCCACTTCGGCCACGACCGTCATCGCCGAGCTCGTGCGGCTGGCGGGCGAGAATCCCGGCCGCCGTGTTCTCAATGCTGTCGACGATCCGGCCCCGACGGTGCTTGAGATCGGCCAAGCGGTGTTCGCCCACCTCGGGCACAGCACTGAGTTCGACCTGCTGCCGCGCGAGGCGGTCTCGCCCGAAAGCCAGGTCGGGCGGTCGCCGTGGGCGGTGCCCGTGCCGGTTGTGCTCAGCATGCAGGCTGCGGTCGAGCAACTCGGCTACGTGCCGGTCGGCAGCCACCGATCGACCATTGGCCCGGCCATCGACTGGATGCTGGCCGCCATTGCCGACGTCGACTGGCACGAGCGGTTTCCTGACCTTGCCACTCGCTACGGTGCTGACGGCTGGTTCGACTACGAAGCCGAAGACGCGTTGCTTGACGGCTGATCAGCCGACCGAGCACTCTCAGGTCGGCCGCGGCTCCGAATGGTGAGATGAGACCTCTCACTACAACAACGGAGACCCCATGGCCCGCATTGCCCTCGACACCACCGTTCCCGACCTGAGCGGCCGCCTCGCGGTCGTGACGGGCGCCAATAGCGGGCTGGGGTTCGGTCTCACGGGGCGCCTGGCCGCGGCCGGTGCCGAAGTAGTCATGGCGGTGCGCAATCGCGAGAAGGGTGAGCAGGCGCTCGCGCGGCTGCTGTCGCAGAATCCGGATGCGCACCTGCGGCTGCTCGACCTTGACCTGGCGGCTCTCGAGAGCGTGCGCTCGGCGGCGCAGAGCTTGCTCGACGAAGACCGCGCGGTCGACATCCTGATCAATAACGCCGGCATCATGGCAGTGCCCGACCGGCGCGAGACGGCCGACGGCTTCGAGCTGCAGTTCGGCAGTAACCATCTCGGGCCATTCGCGCTCACGGGCCAGCTGCTGCCTGCACTGCAACGGTCTGACACGCCCCGAATCGTGTCGACGAGCAGTCTCGCCGCAAACGCTGGGCGCTGGCAGTGGGACAACCTGCAGGCCGAGAAGAAGTACTCGGCATGGGGTGCCTATGGGCTGTCAAAACTCGCGAACCTGGTGTTCGCCCGCGAGCTGCAGCGACGCAGCGACCTCGAGGGGTGGGGGCTGACGAGTGTCGCCGCACACCCGGGCGGCACATCCACCAACCTGCAGACCACCGGACCGCGCGACGGCCAGGCGCCGACCCCCGCGCAGCAGAAGTGGTCAGCGCGGTTCATGCAGGGCGTCGAGATGGGCATCTTGCCCTCGCTCTATGCCGCCACGAGCCCGAACGCCACGCCGGGCGGCTACTACGGGCCAAAAGGGTTTCTTGAGGTGCGCGGCGAGCCAGCGGCGGCACGACTGCCCCGCGGGGCTCGGGATGCGACGGCCGCGGTCATGCTGTGGGATGTCTCAGAGCAGCTCACCGGCGTGACGTATGCGGAGATTGCCGAGACGGTGTCTCACTGACGCACTGACTGCCGCCGCACTGACAGGATGGGGTGACCGGGTCCCGATCCTGAAGGAGGCGACCCATGGCAGAACCGGGCGACAACCGCGTGGCGGTCTACATCGACTTCGACAACATCGTGATCTCACGCTACGACCAGGTGCACGGACGCGGCGCGTGGCGCAAAGACAACGTCTACAAACTGGCGCCGGGGCTCGCGGATGCTGCGCCCGAGCAAAAAGACAAGGTGCGGCACGCCACGGTCGACATCAGCGCAATTCTCGACTTCGCTTCGTCGTTCGGCACAATCGTTCTTTCACGCGCCTACGCAGACTGGTCGGTAGGCGTCAACGCCACATACCAAGGCCAACTCATGGATCGGGCGGTCGACCTGACCCAGCTTTTTCCGGCGACGCAGCAGATGAAGAACGGCGCCGACATTCGACTTTCGGTCGACGTGGTCGAAGACCTCTTTCGCCTTCCTGACATCACGCACGTCGTGATCGCCGCGGGCGACAGCGACTACATTGCCCTCGCGCAACGGGCCAAGCGCCTCGGGCGGTACATCGTCGGAATCGGGGTGGCCGGGGGTACGAGCAAATCGCTCGCAGCGGCGTGTAACGAGTATGCCGACTACGACTCGCTGCCGGGCATCCGGCCCGCATCGCATATCGCCGCCCACATCGCCGCCGAACTCGTCGTCGTGCCGGATGACGCACCCCCGGCGTCGAAAGCCCCGCGCCGCGCGTCGAAAGCTGGAACCACGCCTGACCCAGAACCGAGCACCGCAGACGCGGGCGAGGTGGCGAGCGCGACAACCGAGACGCCAACGTCGAAGCGCGCCGCGAGCGCGCTACTGGTGCGCGCGCTGCGTCTGGTGCACGAGGCAGACGACGCCGATTGGGCGCACGCCTCAGCGCTCAAGAATCAGATGAAACGCCTCGACCCAGCCTTCAACGAAAAGGCCCTTGGCTACAGCACTTTCTCGAAGTTCGTGAAGTCGCGAGCGAACATCGTCGAGCTCGATGAGTCGACGCAGATCCACCTGGTACGCCTGCGCGAATAGTTTTCGCGCACCAGCGATGGCCGTGAGATGGCCACCTTCCTCACTATCGCCGTGGCTCTCGCGACGACGAGAGTGCCCCCGATGGCGCCGCTGGCGTGCTGAACCCGTGAAGGGCTCGTATGACCTTACGCGCCGCATCCGCAGGTCTGATTCTCGTGGCCACGCTCGCCCTCGCCGGGTGCATCGACTCTGCGCCGCCCGCGGCCGAGTCGCCGGTACCGACCGTCACCATCACGGTCACGCCCACAGCTGAGCCTGAGCCTGAGGCCCTCAGCGACTTTGGCTTCACCTACTTTCGCGGTGGCCAGTTGAGCGCTGCCGACTTCGCTACTCTCAGCGCTCAGTTCGGTATGCCCATCACCGGGTTTGCCGAATGCCCCTGGTACGCAGAGGTAGAGGCCCACGGCGCAGATGCGTCTACCTACGCCTTCACCGACCCGGGGGGTTTCGACCCGGGCATCTCGTTTTTCTACACTCAAGACTTCTCGGGAGTCGGGGCAGGCCTGCCTCGCAACCCCGAGGGGGTTGGCGTCGGCTCGACGCGAGCCGAGGTACTCGCGGCGTACCCCTCGGCCGTCGTCGACGCATACCAAGACATCAGTGCCGGCGAGATGACGCGGATCACAGTTGATGACCCCGACAGCGACTCGAAGTACGTGTTCGCGATCAGCGAGGGCTCCTCCACCGTGAATTTGTTGCAGTGGGGGCCGACAGCCGGCGGCCAATGGGCACACCTCTGCTTGCCGCTCTAGATCTGGTTGCCGCTCTAGATCTGGTTGCCGAGGCGATCGGGGTTCGCACTCGGGGGTTTACGGTCAGTGGTGTTACTCGGTGAGCTCGAGTTGCATGCGCACTGTGCCGAGCCCGCGCATGAAGCCCTCCATGCGTGCGGCGATCTCATCGCTGGTGGGCTCCGGCACTGTCACGAAGTGCCAGGCGGTAGGACCACTCCACTGGAATACGTCGACGGTGACGTCATTGGCGGGGGATGCTGGCACGGTGCCAGCCTGCCCGAACATGCATCCGCCGCTCTCGCAACGGGGTTAGCCAAACAATCGCCGCAGCGCGTTGATGCACCGCTCTGTCCACTGAAAGGGGGGTACCGCCAGAGGTGACACTTCTCCAGACTCAATCTTGTTCGGGGTTTCTTTGGGGGGCACGTAAGCGAGGCGGAGCGACAGCCGGGGGGTTGTCATTGCTCCGCCTCGTTGCGTTTGCGGGCTTGCTCACATGGATGTCGGATGCGCCTTACGCCGCGCCCCGCGCAGCAGGGCGCGCAGTAGGCCGTGCAGTAGGCCGCGCTGTAGGCCGCGCTGTAGACCACGCAGCAGAGCGCGAAGCAGACCGCAAGCGGGGCTCGCGGGCCGCTGGCTGCTTGCCGCTGGCCGCTGACCGCTGGCCGCTTGCCACGAGTGAACACGGCCGGCACCGTGAGGTGACGACTGTCGACGACGACTCGAGAGCCGCTGGGTTACCCCGACCCTCGACGATGTACGACGCGGTGCCCATCGAGACCGGAATCGATCCGGGCTCGCCAGCTTTCGCCGAGATCGCTCCCTTGCGCGAGGCCCACACCTCTTTGCCGAAGTGCGTCTCTGAACTGCCGCAGCACGCGGTCCATCACGTCTTCGCGGTCTCGACCAAGCGGTTGTTAGGGGCACCCGCGGTGACGGGCACGGCACGCTCGATAGCAAGCCGCAGCGCAGTGCGGTCATCCGGAAGCTGGTCGATCGTTTGCCCGGTCAACACGGCGATCGTTCCGCAGCCGAGATCGACGCCGACAGCCGCCGGCATGACAGCACGGAGCGTCACCGGATGCGACGGACCGCCCCTCAGTGAGGGCGGGAAGGAAGCGTTCACGGCGCGTGCCGAATGCCGGTGCGAACCACGACACTTGCTCACGCATCCCGGGTGTGTCGCGCTGCGGTGCATAATTCGCGCCTATCGGTCCCCTGTTGCGACGGCGTTCTGGCCATCTGCAATAAGGGACCGATCGATGGATGCTGTGCACGAGTCGGCACTCGTGCAACTCTCACGCGATCGTTGGCCGCCACTCTGTCTCGCTCCACAGCAGGCGGCGCAGAACCGGTCGTTCGACGGCAGTCCAGAGGCTGCTCACGGCGAGGTAGATCGCTGCGCCGAACGGCACGAGCAGTGCGGGGATGATCGCGACGAAGGGCAGCACCCCGAGTAACGGCGCGACGGAGGCGGGCAGCTCGGAGGGCGGAAGGCCGTGCTGGAGCATCCGCATCGCGCGTCGCAGCAGCAACCCCGCAATGACCAGCACGACCGTGATCACCGCCGCCAGTGCGATCGCTCCCCCGGCGCCCGTCAGCACCGAGGCGCCCAGCGCCTGGCCGAAGCCAACGCCGAGCAACTGTTCGAGCTGCAGCGGGTTCGGATCACCCGCGATGG
>JBBRWT010000004.1:0-41805 GCA_038249035.1 Actinomycetales bacterium | reverse complement strand
TTTCGCGGCACATGCCGCGGGCGGCACACGGCACACGGCACACGGCACACGGTGATACTCGACCCCTGCGCTCTGCTCTCGTCGGGCATCCCGAACAGAGCCCAGCACACAGCACACAGAGATACTCGACCCGCGCGCTCAGCCCACAGCGAGCATCCCGAATCCAGTTCAGGCGGCCAGCGGCGCCAGGTACTCGTTCCAGTCGGGCTGGGGTCGCTCGATACCGCGCACCAACCAGGCTGTACCGTGGGGCGCCTTTGGGGTCACGTGCAACTTCCAGCGCATCTCGGCCGGCGTGCGGTCGCCCTTCGCATTGTTGCAGCGAAGACAACACGCCACCAGGTTCTCCCACGTGTCGGCGCCGCCGCGCGAACGAGGCATGACGTGGTCAATCGTCGTCGCGGTGCCGCTGCAATAGGCGCACCGGTTGCCGTCACGACGCAACACTCCTCGGCGCGTGAGCGGCACCTGGCGGCTGTGCGGAACGCGCACGTAGCGACGAAGCACGATGACGCTCGGGCGATCCCACGTGCCGGCAATGCCGAACACAGGATGCTCGCCATCCGAAGCGAGCACTGTCGCCTTCTCGTTCATCACAAGCACCAGGGCTCGGCGAAACGACACGACGGCGAGAGGCTCATAGCCCGCATTGAGAACGAGAGTGCGCATTGACGGCTCCTGTCGAACGTGCCCGCATGGCCTGCGGGCGTTCCTTCGAGTCGTGATGCTTCACGGAGCGAGGGTCAGCGTCTGCCCTTACGGGCACAAAAAAAGCACTGTCGACTAGGCGACAGTGCTCAACTCGGCAGAACCGCGACAGGGCGCGATCCAGCGGGCGCTAACGGCTATGCGAAAAACGGCGCGCGCATCCACGGTTTGGATGTCTCGTCGCTCACACATGGCCTCTCCTCGGGTGCCCCGTGTGGCACCACTGACCCTAGGTTAACCCAGAATCGGCGTGCCCACGCTGTGAGGCACGCCGATTCACCGGGCGTTTACCCTCTGAGAAGGCAGAACATCAGCCATAGCGTCAGGTCGCTAGCGAGCGAGCAGCTCGCGCATCGTCACAATCTCTGCCGTCTGCGAGGCGACAATCTGCTCGGCCAAGGTGCGCACGTCAGGGTCACTACCGTCGTCGATCACCTCTTGAGCCGACACTATGGCACCCTCGTGGTGCTCGATCATCAGCTCAAGAAAGAGGCGTGAGCCGGTCGCAGCGTCGGCCGACGCGAGCTCCGCCATCTGGTCGTCGCTCATCATGCCGTCCATGCCGCCCGAGCCGCCGTGATCCATGCCCTCCATGCCACCCATGTCGTCGTCCATCGACGGCAGGCCCCAGTCGTCGAGCCAGCCCTCCATGAGAACGATCTCTGGGTCTTGGGCCGCCCGAATCTGCTCGGCCAACGCAATGACCTCGTCGTCGACTCCGTCTTTGGCGAGAATCATCTCGGCCATCTCGACTGCCTGCCGGTGGTGCGGAATCATCATTTCGACAAACATGACGTCAGCGGCGTTCTGATCGCCGTCGACACCCGTTGAACTGCCGCCCAGCATGAACGGCATTGCGCATGCCGTCAGGGTGAGTGTTGCAATGGCAGTGAGTGCGGCGGCAATGGCCGCCCGCGAAAATTTCTTGTTCATGTGAGTGCTCCAAGATTCGGTAAATGGTTCAGTGATGGATGTTCGGTGCATGCCGCGCTCCAGCGCGGCAGCGCCCCATCAGGTGCGAGAGATACCGAGAGCGAGCAGGTTCGGCGGCTCGAGTGCCGCGAGGAAAGCGGCGAGAACGGGGGCGACGCGACGACGTGACTCGAGCATCCAGGCCAGACCCCACGACCGCACCGACACGACTAGAGACGCCATCAGCATCGCCACGAAAGCGCACCCGAGCGCCATGAGCATTGCATGATCGCCGGCAGTCGACTCGCCCGCGCAGTTAGCGCACGGGATTGACGTTTGGCCAGCGACGTCTTCTGGCGCAGCCATAGAATCTGAGGCGATAACTGAGTGATGCATGGCGTGGGCAGTCGACTGACTGTTCACAGACTGAGCAGCGGCCACGACGACGTCGACAGGATGCGCCGTACTCGAGACGTGCGCGGTCATCGCGGCACTCGTCAGCACGAGCCCGACGAGGGTCACCACTATGAGCCAACGACGCAACACGCATACCTCCCAGGGGTATTGTTACACACCCAGGTCAGGGCGAGCTAGATGCCGATGCGCACGATGTAGTACGAATCAGTCCACAGCGGACGCACGCTCACGGTCTTGCCGGGGTATGGCGCGTCAAGAATCTGACCTCCGCCCATATAGATGCCGTCGTGCGACATGTCGCTGAAAATCACCAGGTCGCCCGGCCGCGCGTCTGCGAGAGAGATCGGCGTGCCAGCAGCGGCTTGGCCCCGTACGCCGTGGGGCAGTGCCACGCCGAACTGCGCGTAAACGTACTGCACGAAGCCCGAGCAATCGAAGCCAGCGGGAGTATCGCCGCCGTAGCGATACGGAGTGCCCTGGTACTGCAGAGCAACCTGAACCACCTGGTCAAGGCTGAAACTGGGGTACGGAGGGTTGGCCAAGAAGTCGCTGACGCGGGGGCCGCTCCACGCAGCAACGCGCGCGGCGGCCTCAGCGGCCAACTGGGTGCGACGCACTTCGGCGGCGCTCGTTGCAGAGAACGCGGCCCGTGAGGCGTCGACAGGAGCGGTTGACAGTGTCGAGAGCGACGACTGTTCAAGCTTCTGCGACTCTGTGGCCTGCAGCTGCGCGACCGCTTCAGCGGTCGCGTTGGTCTCGGCGTTGGCAACCGGGCCGACACCACTGCCGGGAAGAGCGAGAGTGGCAACAATCGCTGTGGCTGCCGTCATCGCGCCCAAGTTCAGAAGGGTGCGCCGCCAGGTGGTCATGGAGGTGCTAGTGGTGCTGTGATCCAAGAGAGAAACCTCCTGCGCTTCGCCACTCACATTGCGTGGCCCGTCCGCTTTCGTGTTGTCCACGGTCTGGTGCAAGAGACGGGCGTGCGAAGCGTCTTGCGCCAGAGTCGCCGACCGGTTGGGTGTGGCCGGGCAACTGTGCGAGTGTACGGGGCGTTACCGAATAGTGACAAATCGGCGCGCCAACACGACATCTAGCGGTCAGGTGTCACTCAGCAACGTAGATGTGCTGAGCGATCTCTGTCGGCAGGTCGATGCCTTCGGCATGGCCGACAACTTCAATACTCACGTAGCCATTCGGTTCGGGCCGGATGCGCGCCTCAGCCCCCGGAACCACACCCGCCTCGCGCAACTGGTGCAGCAGATCGGGGTCGACCTGCACGGGCTCGGCCAGGCGCCGAATGGTGCCGGTGCGTACCCCCGCCGCGGCGGCATGGGTGAGCGAGATGACGCCATCGAGAAATGCGTTCGCCGCCGAGCCACCGAGTTGCTCAAGGCCAGGAATGGGGTTGCCGTAGGGCGACTCTGTTGGCTGACCCAGCAGCTCGAGAATGCGCCGCTCGACCTGCTCGCTCATCACGTGCTCCCACCGACAGGCCTCATCGTGCACGAACGCCCAATCGAGGCCGATCACATCAGCCAGCAGCCGCTCGGCAAGCCGGTGCTTGCGCATCACCGACACCGCCTTCGCCCGGCCGTCGTCGGTCAATTCGAGGTGCCGGTCGCCCTCAACGCGCACGAGACCATCGCGCTCCATGCGCGAAATGGTCTGTGACACCGTCGGGCCCGAGTGACCGAGGCGTTCGCTGATGCGCGCGCGCAACGGCACGATCTGCTCTTCTTCGAGATCGAGGATCGTGCGCAAATACATCTCGGTGGTGTCGACGAGGTCGGTCACGACTCCTCCTCTCGCTCTCGAAATGCAGTGGGGCCGGTGAGGTGTGCCTAGCCTAATCGACGGCAATGCTCCCCTCAGCGCCAGGGCGGCAGCATGGGCAGAGGCCCATCGCCCTCTCGGTACGATGGCCGAATGGCCGACATCGTGATTCCCGCCAAGCTCCTTCCCTCCGACGGGCGCTTCGGATGCGGACCCTCAAAGGTGCGGCACGAGCAGCTGGCCGACCTCGCGGCCGCCGCGGGCATCCTGGGCACCTCGCATCGCCAGGCGCCGGTGAAGAACCTCGTCGGTAACGTGCGCGCCGGGCTCGCTGACCTGTTTCGCCTGCCCGATGGCTACGAGGTCGTGCTCGGCAACGGCGGCTCGACCGCCTTCTGGGATATCGCTGCCGCTGGCCTCATCACCCGCCGCAGCGCTCACCTCGACTTCGGCGAGTTCGGCTCGAAGTTCGTGGCCTCGGCGAGTGCCCCCTGGCTCGAGGCGCCGCACGTCGTCGCCACTCCCGGTGGAACCCGCGGCGAACTGGCCGAAGTCGACGGGGTCGACGTCTACGCCTACCCGCACAACGAGACATCTACGGGCGTCAGCGCCTCCGTGCGCCGCTTCGGTATGGCACCGGATGCGCTCACCGTCGTCGACGCCACGAGCGCCGCCGGCGGCATCGATTTCGACGTGGCCGAGACCGACGTCTACTACTTTGCCCCGCAGAAAAACTTTGCCGGCGACGGCGGGCTGTGGCTCGCGCTCATGAGCCCCGCGGCCATCGCGCGCGCTTACGCACTGGGCGATTCGAGCCGGTACATCCCTCCGTTCCTTTCGCTCACCGCTGCGATTGATAACTCGCGACTGAACCAGACGCTGAACACTCCCGCGCTCGCAACCCTCGTACTGCTCGAGAGCCAGGTGCGCTGGATGAACGAGTCGGGCGGCCTCGCTTGGGCCGCCGCGCGCACGGCGACCAGTTCGCAGCACCTGTACTCGTGGGCCGAAGCGCACGAGCTCGCGACCCCATACGTCGTCGACCCGGCACACCGCTCGCAGGTCGTCGTGACGATCGACTTCGACGATTCGGTCGACGCCGCCCGCGTTGCTGCAATACTGCGCGCCAACGGCATCGTCGACACTGAGCCGTACCGCAAGCTCGGGCGCAACCAGCTGCGCATCGCCACCTTCGTCGCCGTGGAGCCCGACGACGTCGCGCTGCTCACCCGCGCGATTGACTACGTGCTCGAGGCGCTCGCGAGCTGAGCCGCGTGCGGGCTGCCTGCGTGACCGCGTGCGCGCTCGCGGGGTGAGTCGCCTGCCGCCTGAGGCCGCCCACACAGTTGCTCGTGCGCAGCGGCACTCGCCACCGCGCCGCCACCCTGCCAGACTGGAGCGCATGAGGCTCTACGTTCCGCACGATGAGCGTCGCCCGCAGCCCGAGCCCGCTACCACCAAAGACCTGCTCGCCTTCGCGATCGGACTCGGCGGCTGGCTCATCAGCCTCGCCATCGTGCTCGGGATGCTCTCCGCGCCCGTCACGTTCGACCCAGTCCGCGTGCTCACGACCATCGCCGTCGGGCTCGCGCTTGGCGTCGCCGGGCTGCTCGTCTCGCGCCGCCGGCGCTGAGCCGCACACCCACCCCGCGCTGCCCCGGCGCTGCCCGCCGCGCTGCCCGCCGCGCTGCCCGCCGCGCTGCCGCGCGCCGCACCGCCATCCCGTTCTGGCCGGTTTCTCGCATTGTGGCCGGAACGTTCAGCCCAGATTGCGAGAAACCGGCCACAGTGCGAGGGCTCGGCGGCGGCGGCGGCAGCGGCAGCAGCAGCCGCGCTGCCGGCGCCTCGCCTCACCACCGCACGCCGAAACGCCGCAGCGCTGCGCCAAGCCGAGGAGCCGACCCCGCCACACTCCAGTCGAAACGCCCGTACCCGGTGAGCTGCGACCGCACATGGTCTTCGCGAATCTTCTCGTCGTATACGACCTGCTCAGCGGTGCGCCCGCCGCGAAACGCCGGGTCGAGGTACTTGATTCGACCGTCAAAGTCGGCGCCCACATCAAACGCAGCGAAGTAGAAGTCAAGAAAGTAGCGCGTTCCGTCGGGCAGCACGATGGGATGCTGCAGCACCGGCACTGGCACCCCCAGCCCAGACATGGTGACCCGCGCGAGCGACTCCCCCGGCCGGTTCGCCCGACCGTCGATGAAGTCGAGCACCCGGCGGGCTCGGGCCCGCCCACGATGCTCACAGCTGTCGCGCCACACCTGCTCGAGTTGGTCGAGCGTGAGCCAGGGCATCCCACCCGCATCCCGCGGATTCTGCGCGCGCCACAACACGGCGTCACCTATCGCGACCGCCTGCGCGAAGGTCGCCACTCGTGCGACATCGATCACCGTCTCGGCAAGCGACGTCACGGTCACTCCATCGACGACCACGGGGGCCGCAGTGAGCAGACGCTGATGCCTCACGAGAGCAGATGTCGACGCACGCCGACCATTGGGTGCTGTGGTGACGTGCACCCGTTCGGGCCAGCGGCCGATGATGGGCAATCGCCACAGGGCTGCAGCTGACCAGTGCGAGACCACGTCGCCTGCCGGCAGCCTTTCGACCGCAGCATTCACGAGCAGTCGGTGCTGGGCGTCGTGATCGAGAGCCACCCAATCTGTCGTCGAGACGAATCGACCTGCAACAAGCCGATGAAGCTGGCCCGCGGCTGCGGCGCGGTAGTCGCGGGCGCGGATGCCCGAGTCGGGTTGCCCGTTCGGTCGCACTATGAGTTGGTTCAGGTCTTTGGAGTTCACGACCCGAGAATGCGCCCCACGCTGGCCCACCGGCGCCAGCGTCACGCGGTTGTGGGGCACCACCGCGCTATCCGTCGGGGTGGAGGAGGCCTACGACCCGAAGTGGAGGGCCGCGCGGCCCGAAGCGGAGGGCCCCGACTTCTGCGAGGTTCAGCGACAGTCGGCGCCTTGGCCCGAACCTCGCGTTTGGGCTCGAACTTTCAGGCCAGAGTGCGAGTTTCGGGCCAGAGCGTCAGAAGTCGCGGGCCAGCTCTACTCGGGCGAGCGCGGCTCGTCGTCGAGGTGCAGGTCAATGTCGACGCCGTCGAACACGTCGTCACCATCGTCGCCGTGCAGGTCGTGCTCGTCGTGGAGGTCGTAGAGAGCATCCGCCTCATCGTCGGCGAGATGGCCTCCATCGATTTCGTCATCGTCATCGTCGTCGTCGTCATCGTCGTCGCCGTCGCCGTCATCGTCGTCGTCGTCATCATCGTCGCCGTCATCGTCGAGTTCGTCACCCTCGCCGGCCAGCTCGGCTTCGAGGGCTTGCTGCGTCAGGTAGTCCTCGAGCCGGTCGGCCCAGGGCACCCAGTCGGGAGCAACGAGCGCGCCCTCGACAGGCATGAGCTCGGTTTCGAGAACGCTCGGATCCATGCCGGGGTTCACGGCGATCGAGACCGTCCAGTTCCAACCGGGGTATCCGCCCTGCGTCGTCGCGAAGCGCACGGTAGCGAGATCGCCGGCGACGACGACATCGCGCAGCGCACCGACGTTCGCCGCGCGCGTGAACTCACCGAGCGCCTGTCGAGCAATCGGCTCAAGCACGGCAGGGTCGAGCACGGCAACGCCCGGCACGGCGGCATCGAGCACCACCCCACCCGCCGCTGCCTTAGACGTCGCCTTCTTCGACACTCGAGCCACGAGCGGCTACGCGTCCAGGTCGTCGGCGACGTGGCGCAGCATGGCGGCGATCTTCTTGCCGTGGTCACCCTCGGGGTAGCGGCCGCGCTTGAGGTTCGAGCCGACACTGTCGAGCAGCTTGACGAGGTCTTCGACGATGATCGACATGTCGTCGGCAGACTTGCGGTTGGCCCGAGCGAGCGAGGGCTTCGCATCCAGAATGCGCACCGACAGTGCCTGCGCACCGCGCTTGCCATCGGCGACGCCGAACTCGAGTTTGGTGCCCGCTTTGATGACGGCGCCGTCGGGCAGCGCAGAGGCGTGCAGAAAGACCTCATCGCCATCATCGCTGGCGATGAAGCCGAATCCTTTGTCTTGGTCGTAGAACTTGACCTTGCCGGTGGGCATGCGCACTCCTTGCGAGTTGATCTGACCTATGACGATACCGGGCGCGGGCCTTTCGCGCCCCTGACCCCAGCACGCGGGGTACGACCAGGTCGGCACTGGCACCTATCCTGGAAGGCGTGCCCGAAGAATCGTTCGTGATGAGCAACCGCGTCGAACGCATGCTCGCCTACATGGTGGCCAGCATCATCGTGCTGAGCCTCGCGAGCTTCATCGCGCTCATTGCCGGCACCGCCGCCGGCCTCGGCCGCGAGGAGTTCGCGCTCGGCATCTGGCCCGCCGTCACGATTTTGCCCCTCATTGGCCTGCCCATCGGGTTCGTTCTCATCATTGTGCTGCTCGTCGTCAGCGCCGTGCGCCGGGGGCGAGCCGCCAAGGATGCCGGCAACTAGCGCGGCCTCACTCGCCCTCGCGGCGCGATTGCGCGATCTCGATGACGAGATCGTGGCCCGCGTCATTCGAGAGCGCGCCATCTCTCCCGGCTCACTACGCGACGTGTTCGACCTCGCCGAGGCGCTACTCGATCCGGCCGCCCTCGCGCTCGCTCTCTCGGGCCTGACGCGGCGCACCCTCGCCGCGCTGGCAACCGCGGCCGAGCACGAGGAGGGCGCCACGCCCGCAGAGCTCGCCGCGCGCCTGAACCGCACCGTCGACGAGGTACTGCACGATCTTGACGCTGCGATGGATGCTCTGCTCGTCGACCGCACGCCCACCCACGTCTCGGTTTGGCCAGCCGTGGCGGCCGAGCTCGCCGCTTGGCCCGCGCGTGGCCTACCCAGTGCGGCAGAGCTGCGGTCGGCTGCTCTTCCGCCCGCACTGGCGCCCGTGGATGATGCCGACCGCAGGTTTCTCGACCGGGGAGCCGCCGAGCGCGCCTTCACGACGACGATCGCAGTCACCGAAGTGATTTTGGCTCTGGCCGACGCACCGGGCCGGCTGCTGGCTCGCGGCGGGCTCTCGTTGCCCGACGCGAAACGCTTGGCCGCCGCAGCGGGCTGTGAGCTCGACGATGTGCCGACGCTCACTGATCTCGCCACCTTGGCCGGGCTGATCGACGACGACGCCGGCATGACGCGCCCCACCGAGCTCGGCGACGCCTGGCGCCGCCAACCCCTCGCCGAACGATGGAGCGCGCTCGCGGCGGCTTGGCGCGCCGCTCTGCCAGCAGAGCTGGTGTCGTTGCTGGCCGAGCGTGCCGAATCACGCTGGGGCTCGGGGCTCATTGACTTCGTCGACTGGCTGTATCCGGCAGGCGGCGGCCCCTTGTTGGCGCGCCTGCGCCGCCGCGGTTTGCAGGCAGACCGGCTCGGCATTGCCGCCGATGGCCGGCCCAGCAGCATTGGGCGAACTCTCGTGGCGCGCGACGCCGAGGCAGCGGCGGCCGTGCTCGCCCCGCTCGTGCCCGCCGAAGTCGACCAGGTGTACGTGCAGCACGACCTGACGATCGTGTCGCCTGGCCCTCTCGCGGGGGCGATCGATGAACACCTGCGCCGCGTGGCCGACGTCGAAAGTTCGGGGCTCGCCGGCCGGTACCGCATCACGGCAGAGAGTGTCACGCGGGCCATCGCCATGGGCGAGACCGCCGAGGGACTCACCGCTTTTCTCATCTCGATCTCACTCACGGGCGTGCCACAGCCGCTCGCGTACCTCATCGACGAAACGGCCCGGCGCTATGGCGCCGTGCGGGTGGGAGCACTCGAACCGGATGAGGCGGCCGAGCTCGGGGGCCGCACGGCGGTGCGCAGTGATGAGCCGCTGCTTCTCGAGGCGATCCTCATTGACGCGGCCACCGCATCCCTCGCCCTGCGTCGTGTCGGACCGCAGCGCGCGGTCAGTCGCTTCGAAGCCGCCGTCGTGCTGTGGACTCTGATCGACGCCCGCTACCCCGCGGCCTCTGACGAGGGCACAGTGACTCCCGAGCGGCCCGGCCGAACGCGCACGCGCGCGATTCCGCCCGTCGTCGACGACACAGTCGCTGCGGCGGTTGCCCGCATCCGTAGCGGGTCGACTGTCGGCATCGACGGCGACTCAGCGTGGGTCGCCCGCCAGTGGGAGCTCGCGCTGCGCGGCAAGCTGTCGTTGCGCGCGACAGTACGGCTGCCCGACGGCAGTGAGCGGTCGTTTGACCTCGAGCCCACTGGCATTGCCGCGGGGCGCGTACGCGGGCGTGACAAGGCGGCCGATATCGAGCGCACATTGCCGGTATCGAGCATCACGGCCCTCGAGCCGCTCGAATAGGCCACGGGCAAGCGCTCGACGCGGGGCGACCTGTCGGGCCGCTGATCACGCCGGCCGGTCACGGGCTCTCAGGCGCGCCGCCTAGACTGGCCCGTTATGAATCCCGAGGGCCCCCTGATCGTTCAGAGCGATCGCACCGTGTTACTCGAGGTCGCCCACCCCCAGGCCGACGAGGCGCGCCACGCCCTCGCTGTCTTCGCCGAACTCGAGCGGGCTCCCGAGCACGTACACACCTACCGCATCACCCGGCTTGGGCTGTGGAACGCTCGAGCGGCCGGCCACGAAGCCTCCGAGATGTTGGCCGTTCTCGAGAAGTACGCGAAGTTCGCCGTGCCGCAGTCGGTGACGATCGACATCACCGAGACCGTGGGTCGGTACGGCCGCCTGATGATCGTGCGCAACGAGAAGGGCACTCTGGTGCTCCGTTCGACGGATGCGGCGGTGCTGACCGAAATCGCCGCCAATAAAAGGGTGGCCCCGCTGCTGACTCGGCGCATCGACCACTCGGCCTTCGAGCTCGCCGCGTGGGCGCGCGGCCAGATCAAGCAGGAGCTGGTGAAGATCGGCTGGCCAGCAGAAGACCTGGCGGGCTACACCCCCGGAACCCCACACGAGATCGATCTCGACCTCTCCACCTGGGGCCTGCGGCCCTACCAGCAGCAGGCGATCGACCAGTTCTTCGTCGGCGGTTCGGGCGTCGTCGTGCTGCCCTGCGGCGCTGGCAAGACGCTCGTGGGCGCGGGCGCCATGGCGCAGGCCGACACCACCACCCTGGTCCTCGTCACCAACACGGTCTCGGCCCGCCAGTGGCGCGCTGAGCTGCTGGCCCGCACGAGCTTGACCGAAGACGAGATCGGCGAGTATTCGGGCCAGGTCAAAGAAGTCAAGCCGGTCACGATCGCGACCTACCAGATTCTGACCGCAAAGCGAAAGGGCGAGTACGCCCACCTCGCGCTGCTCGACGCCCTCGACTGGGGCCTCATCATCTACGACGAAGTGCACTTGCTGCCGGCCCCGGTGTTCAAGCTCACAGCCGAGCTGCAGGCCCGTCGTCGCCTGGGCCTCACCGCCACGCTCGTGCGCGAAGACGGCCGGGAGGGCGACGTGTTCAGCCTCATCGGGCCCAAGCGCTTCGACGCGCCATGGAAAGAGATCGAAGCCCAGGGCTACATCTCGCCCGCGAGCTGCTTCGAGGTGCGCATCGACTTACCCGCGAGCGAGCGGCTCGAATACGCGGCGAGCGCCGATGACCAGCGCTACCGACTCGCGGCGACGGCACCGGCCAAACTGGGCGTGGTGAAGCGACTCGTGAAGCAACACTCGGGCGAGCGCATCCTGGTTATCGGGCAGTATCTCGACCAGATCGACGAGCTCGCTGAGGCGCTTGACGTACCGAAGCTGACGGGTGCAACACCGGTCGACGAGCGCGAACGGCTTTTCCAGGAATTTCGGGATGGCCGCACCCCCGTGCTCGTCGTGTCGAAGGTCGCCAACTTCTCTGTCGACTTGCCCGAGGCCACGGTGGCAATTCAGGTGTCTGGCTCGTTCGGCTCGCGGCAAGAAGAAGCCCAACGACTCGGACGGTTGCTGCGGCCCAAGCAGAGCGGGATTCCTGCGAGCTTCTACACACTGGTCGCGCGCGACACCGTCGATCAAGACTTTGCGCAAAATCGCCAGCGTTTTCTTGCCGAGCAGGGCTACAGCTACACGATTCTCGACGCCGATCAGATCGCCGCGGCCGCCTAAGGTCGGCTGCTTCGAAGGCGCTCCAGTCGGGAAGAGGCACGGCATCACCCACGACAGGTAACTCGTCGGTGAGGTCGGTGTCACCCGGGCGTTTGCCGGTCAAGGTAAGCGGGTACACCGTGTGGCCGGCCCGCTCGAGGTTCGGCGCTACCGGCCCCCACGCGTCACTGTCGAGCCAGAAGCCGAAAATGAGCACGATCTGCTTGCCTGAAGGGTACTGTTCCACCCCAACATTGCGACAGGCCGAGCTCATTCAGCAAACTTTCACCAAAAGCCCAGATACTAGTGTCATGGCTGATGGACCGAAAATTCTTATCGTCGATGACGAACCCAACATTCGCGACCTTTTGACTACGAGCCTGCGCTTCGCCGGCTTCGCGGTGCGGGCGGTCGGCAATGGAGCGCAAGCCATCTCGGCCGTGCTCGAAGAAGAGCCCGACCTGATCATTCTTGATGTCATGCTGCCCGACATCAACGGGTTCGGCGTGACCAAGCGTTTGCGGTCGAGCGGCTACACGAGCCCGATCCTCTTTCTCACGGCCAAAGATGAAACCGACGACAAGATCATGGGCCTGACGGTCGGCGGCGATGACTACGTCACCAAGCCGTTCAGCCTCGACGAGATCGTCGCGCGCATCAAGGCGATCTTGCGCCGCACGATGCAAGAAGAAGACGACTCGGTTATCCGCACCGGCGAACTCACGATGGATCAAGACACCCACGAAGTGACGATCGGCGACGAGGTCATCGAGCTGAGCCCCACCGAGTTCAAGCTGCTGCGCTACCTCATGCTCAACCCCAACCGCGTGCTGTCGAAGGCCCAGATTCTCGACCACGTGTGGGAGTACGATTTTAATGGCGACGCCGGCATCGTCGAGAGCTACATCTCGTACCTGCGGCGCAAGCTCGACCCCTTCACCGACGAGCCGCTGATTCAGACCAAGCGCGGGTTCGGATACATGCTCAAGGCCGCCAAGGTCTAGCCTTGGCACTCGATGCATGAGCAACTGACCCAGTGGTGGGAATCGATCTCGCTACGATCGAAGATCACCGGCGTCACAGTCTTCGTCGTGACGGTCGGTCTGCTCGTGGTGGGCATCGGAACCCTCACGGTTCTGCAGCGCACGCTCATCGACGAAGTCGACCGGCAGATCAGCCAAGCGGCCGACGATCTGCCTGCGAGCTTTAACGTCGACGACTTCGACTCATTCGACGACCTGACGCCGTCGATCTTCTCAAACCCGTTCTACTTCGGCGCCGTCGATGCCGACGGCATGCTGATCGATGACAATGTCAGCGATGACAGTCGACCGCAAGCGCCCGACGTCACCCGACTGACAAGCGACTTCGTCGGGGGGCTCGATGGCGGCCTCACCATCACGAGCATTGACCGCACCACGCAATGGCGCGTTCTCACCTTTCCGCTGCGCGTGACCAATGCCGAGAGCGGCGAGAGTACGACCGCGACGCTGCTGATCGGTGCCGACCTCGCCGACACCAACGGCATTATTGGTTCGTTCGCCTCGATCTTTCTTGGCTTCGGCCTGGTGGTGGTGATTCTGAGCGCGGCGCTCACGCGCATGCTGGTTACCTCGACATTCCGGCCACTGCGTGATGTCGAGGCCACAGCGGCTCGCTTCGCGAGCGGCGACTTCGGTCAGCGCCTCGGCGGCGCTACCCCCAACACTGAGGTTGGCCGCCTCAACCGGTCGCTCAACACCATGCTCAGTCGCATCGACCGTGCCTTCGCCGACCGCGCCTCGACCATCTCCCAGATGCGCCGCTTTGTGGGCGACGCAAGCCACGAGCTGCGCACCCCGCTCGTCTCAGTGCGCGGCTATGCAGAGCTCTACCGCATGGGCGCTCTTGCTACTCCCGACGACGTGGCCCAGGCAATGGAACGCATCGAGAAAGAGGCGATTCGCATGGGCGCGCTCGTGAGCGACCTGCTCGAGCTCGCGCGACTCGACGAGTCGCGCCCTCTCGAGCTCACCCTCGTCGACCTCATCCCCGTCGCGCGCGACGCCGCCCTCGATGCCATGGCCAGTGCACCCGATCGGGTCGTCAGCGTCGTCATTGACGACTCCGAATTTGTTGCCGAACAGTCGGTCACCGACGAGGCGGTCACCGATTCTTTCGTGGATGCTGCGCTTCACCACTCCACGCCTCTTGACTTGCACAGCGCTGCATTCGGCAACGTTCCGCCCAACGGCACCACGGCACTGAACGGCACTGCGGCACTCAAGGGCACCGCGCCACTGAACGGCACCGCGCCGGGCATGAGTGCGGTCGGTATCGCGGGCTCGGCGCTCGCGCTGCTTCGCGGCCGGCGCGCCCGGCGACCCGCGGCGGGAATCCCCACGCCGATGGTTCATGTCGAAGCTGACGCCCCTATTGTGTCGGCTGTTATCATTGCCGACGAAAACAAGATCCGGCAGGTGCTCACGAACCTCGTGGGCAACGCGCTGCGCTTCTCGCCCGAGGGGTCGGAGATTGAACTCATCGTGGGCGTCAACCAGGCCGCCGGAATGGCCAGGATCGCCGTCGTTGACCACGGCGAGGGAATCCCTGCACAGCTGCAGGAGAGGATCTTCGAGCGGTTCTTTCGCGCCGACTCGTCGCGCGCTCGCGACACGGGGGGTTCGGGACTCGGGCTCGCGATCGTCGCTTCGATAGTCGCTCTGCATTCCGGCCGCATCGAGGTACTCGACACCCCCGGGGGCGGTGCGACATTCCGTGTTTCGCTGCCGCTCGCGGGCTCCGTGCCCCTCCTCCCCAACGCGGCGGCGGCGACAACCGATGCTACGCTCGCGCAACTCGTCGCCCCCCGCCCCCCCACCGACGCCTAGCCTGCCGCCGACGCCGGGCACTCGCCCCGGCGCGGAGGGAGAGCATCATGACGCGCTACCAGGTCGACAGCGAGGCTGTCATCACCGCCACCGCGGCCGCACGCGGCTCGATCGGCCGTTTCCAGGCCGAGGCTGCCGGGTTGCAGAGTAATCTCACGGGGCTGCAGAGCACGTGGAGCGGATCGGCTGCGACCGCGTTCCAGGGGCTTCTGGGCGACTGGGCGGCCGCGTACCAGCGGGTGGAACAAACACTCACGGCCCTGAACGAAGCGCTCGCGCACGCCGGCCAGGGCTATGCCGACGTCGAGCAGCAGGCGGCCCGCATGTTCTTGCGCTGATGGCGGACCGCGGCGGCCGGGCCGACGCCGGCACCGCGCCTGCTTGCCCCCCTCGCGGCTTAGGGTGGTCACGTGAGCTCAGCCCCAACTCTTTTCGATCCCGCGATCGTGACCGCCGTACTGCACCACATGAACGACGACCACGCCGACGACAACCTTCTCATCGCGCGTGCGTTCGGCGACCGGGCAGCGCAGCGCGCGCACATGACGCACGTAGACGGGCTCGCCGGGCACTGGGCCTACAGCAACGTCGTACAGCCCGAGTCGACCGACCCTGGCGCCTCGGCTACCGAACTCCAGGTGCGCGTCGAGTGGAGCGCGCCGATCACGGAGCGGGCTGAGATCCGCCGCGAGATCGTGACTCTTTACGACCGAGCCTGCGTCGAGCTCGGCCTGACGCCGCGACCGCACGAGTAGCGGGCGTCGGCGGCGTCGACCCCGCTGGCGCGATGATCCCGAGGCGGGTAAGGTTACCCTTACCTCACCACGAAGGAGTAGCATGTCCGCGATCGCCGACCCGGCCACCGACGTCATCCCGTTCTCGCGTCTGGTTCGCGAGCGCAGCACCACGAGCCACCGCGACAGCGAGAGCGCCTCGTTCATGGGCAATCTGCTGAATGGCGACGCGACGCGCGATGACTACGCAGCCCTCGTGTCGCAACACTGGGCCATCTACGACGCTCTCGAGGGCGCCGAGCCCGCGATGCGCGATGTGTCGCTCGTCGCGCCGTTCCTCTCGCCCGCTCTCACTCGCCTGCCCGCGCTCGAGGCTGACCTCAGGTTTCTCATCGGCGATGACTGGCGCGATCGCCTCGAACTGGTGCCCGCCACCCTCGACTACGCCGCCCGCATTCGCGAGGTCGCAACCGACTGGCCCGCTGGCTACATCGCCCACCACTACACGCGATACCTCGGCGACCTCTCGGGTGGGTTGCACATCGGCCGCGTGCTCGCGCGTCAATTCGGATTCGAAACGAACGGCATCAGCTTTTACCAGTTCGACCAGATCGCCGATCCTGTGGCGTTCAAAGACGCCTACCGTGCCCGACTCGACGCCACCCCCTGGGGTAGCGCTGTCGAACAGAACCGAGTCGTCGACGAAGTGCTGCTCGCTTACGCGTTCAACACGCGCATCTTCGAGCAGCTCGGTGCCCGCGCCGCTTGAGGCCGCGCCAGCGTCGAACCACCCGCACGCATCCGGCTTTATATATCTGGCTGCACACACCAAACGGGGCGGCTTCCGTGAGGAAACCGCCCCGTTTGGTGTGTGCCAGGATGCCCGGCGGCAGGTGTCGGACTAGAAGTCCATACCGCCGCTCGGGTCGCCCATGGGCGCCGACTTCTCGGGCTTGTCAGCCACGACGGCCTCGGTGGTGAGGAAGAGTCCCGCAATCGAGGCTGCGTTGAGCAGTGCCGAACGGGTCACCTTCACCGGGTCGGCAATGCCGGCCGCGAGCATGTCGACGTACTCGCCTGTCGCGGCGTTGAGACCGTGACCCACGGGCAAGTGACGCACCTTGTCGGCAACCACACCGGGCTCGAGGCCAGCGTTGAGGGCGATCTGCTTGAGCGGTGCGTCGATCGCCACGCGCACGATGTTCGCGCCCGTCGCCTCGTCACCGACCAGGCTGGTGAGCTCTTTCGACTCGAACGCCATCTTGCCCGCCTGAATCAGGGCGACGCCACCACCGGCGACGATGCCCTCTTCGACAGCAGCCTTTGCGTTGCGCACGGCGTCTTCGATGCGGTGCTTGCGCTCCTTGAGCTCGACCTCGGTCGCCGCGCCCGCCTTGATGATGGCGACGCCACCGGCGAGCTTGGCGAGGCGCTCTTGCAACTTCTCGCGGTCGTAGTCCGAGTCGGTGTTCTCGATCTCGGCGCGAATCTGCTTGACGCGCCCGGCGATGGCGTCGGCTTCGCCGGCACCCTCGACGATCGTGGTCTCGTCTTTCGTGATGACGATCTTGCGAGCGCGGCCCAGCAGGTCGAGGGTGGCGTTCTCGAGCTTGAGACCGACCTCTTCGCTGATTACTTGACCACCGGTCAGGATGGCCAGGTCTTGCAACATGGCTTTGCGGCGGTCGCCAAAGCCGGGGGCCTTGACGGCAACCGACTTGAAAATGCCACGGATCTTGTTGACGACGAGTGTGGCCAAGGCCTCGCCCTCGACGTCTTCGGCGATGATGAGCAGCTGCTTGCCGCTCTGAATCACCTTGTCGACGATAGGCAGCAGGTCTTTGATGGCCGAGATCTTGCCGTTGACAATCAAGATGTACGGGTCTTCGAAGACCGCTTCTTGACGCTCGGGGTCGGTGACGAAGTACGCCGACAGGTAGCCCTTGTCGAAGCGCATGCCCTCGGTCAGCTCGAGCTCGGTGCCGAAGGTGTTCGACTCCTCAACGGTGACGACACCCTCTTTGCCAACCTTGTCGATCGCCTCGGCGATGAGCGCACCGATCTCGGGGTCGGCGGCAGAGATGCTCGCGGTAGCAGCGATCTCTTCTTTCGTCTCGACCTCTTTGGCGTTCGCGAGCAGTTGCTTTGAGACGGCCTGCGTGGCCTTCTCGATGCCGCGCTTCAGGCTGATCGGGTCAGCGCCGGCCGCAACGTTGCGCAGTCCCTCACGCACGAGCGCCTGGGCAAGCACGACCGAGGTGGTCGTGCCGTCGCCGGCGACGTCGTCGGTCTTCTTGGCGACCTCTTTGACGAGCTCTGCGCCGATCTTCTCGAACGGGTCCTCGAGCTCGATCTCTTTGGCGATTGAGACGCCGTCGTTGGTGATGGTGGGGGCGCCCCACTTCTTTTCAAGGACAACGTTGCGACCGCGCGGGCCCAGCGTGACCTTGACAGCGTCAGCCAGAATGTTGAGGCCGCGCTCGAGGCCGCGACGGGCCTCTTCGTCGAAAGCGATGATCTTAGCCATGTGTCTCTCGTCCCTCCCGGACGCTTCACGTACGGTAGCTCTTGGCACTCACAGAGCGTGAGTGCTAAACGATTCTGGCACTCGCAGAGGTCGAGTGCAAGCCGCACGAGGTCGCGCGAGACATACACGCCGAGCGCGCGGGGTTACGAGAACGTAAGCGATCCGCCCAGGGGTACGAGCTCGACCCAGGTGTTGCCCGGCGCCAGACGCACGGCCACCCCATTGATGTCGAGCATGCGGATCGGCGCCGTCATCGACGCCTTCGACCAGGTGGCTTGCACAGTAGCCCCACCCGTCGAGATCCACGCTTCGCCCGAGCCGATCAGTTGTGTGGTCGGGATGCTCTGGATCACCTGCACCGGAACCCGCAGCACCACGACATTGGTGGCGCTCAGCTGAGCGCCCGCAGAGTCGGTGTCAGCGGCGCCTCCCGTCTGAAACCGCAACCAGCGTTGCCCGGCGGCATCCCACGTCCACGACGGTGTGCTCGCGCTGCCGAACCGCATCGCGATTCCGCTCGTCGGCGAGCCCTCTTTCGTGGCCGTAGCCGCGGCAATGCTCTCGGCGAACGGAAACTGCTGCACGGGCGCCGCGAGATCAAGGTGTTGCGCGATCACCTCGGGCGCTTTGACGAGCACGTTGTGGGGCGCATCTGCGTTGCTGCCCCGAAAGAACGTGGCGTCGGTATCACGCTGCCCGTGGATCGCGTTATAGACAGGAGCCGCGCGCATCATTTGCACGAAGCGGTCTTGACCTCCCGAATACGCCACAATGCCGCCCAGCGGCGAGATGATGTCGGGGTCCATGGGGCGGATCGACCGCACGGGGCCGATGATGTCGGGCACATCAGAGTGCCAGACGGCAACGTAGCGCGTCAGGCCTCCCTCGACAAGCTCCTCGAAAACGATGTCGGTGCGCTCGAGCCCCACTTGGGGGCGAGCATCGGGGTGGTTGTCGACCTTTGCCGCCAGCGACGGCGAGGTGAGCGCTCCCACCTCAATCTGTTCGCCCGTGAGGGGTGCAATGCCGTAGGCGGGCGGCGGCACGTAGCTCGAGACGTACGAGGGCGTCGGGCTCGGCGTCGGCATCGGCCCCTCGGGCGTGCAGCCGACAAGGAGCAGAATGCTCATGCCGACCGCCGCGACGGCGGCGCGGTGCGCGGCTCCCGTGGTCATGAGGGTCACTCTAACTCGCAGTGCGTCTACGGAGCCGCTAGGGCGGCGAAATCGGCCCCGAGCGCGATCGTGATGGGGGCGCCGGGGAACGCGTCCGACAACTCGATCACACCCGCTCCGAGTAGTGCGGCCATACCAGCCGCCACGCCCTCGAGAGCGGGGTCGCTGTAATACACGACGGTCTCGGCGAGATCGGTCTGCGTAGCCGCGGTCACGGTGCCCACCGGCCATCCGGGTGCCGTCAGCAAGTCGCGCGCTGTCGCCCCGAGGCCGTTGACCTCAGTGCCGTTGAGCACGGTGATCGTGAAACCCTCGGGCAGTACGGCGAGCGCCGGGTCGGTGATGGGCTCGACCGACGGCGGCTGCGCTGAGGGCGTCTCGGTCGGCGTCGGCATTGGCTCAGCTGTGCCGAGCCCGGGGATCTCGAAGGTGACGCGGTCGCTGATGAGCGAGAGCCCGTAGAGGCCGGCGACGACCAGCACGCCGCTCGCCAGGGCCGCCCAAGCAACGGCGATCCACGCGCGGCCGCGCGGCCGCGGTGCACGGTGCGCGCCGACGCGTCCGAGCGCGTCGGGGATCTCGTCGAAACGATCCGGAGTGAACTGCGCCATCGTGATGATGCCTTCCGCAGGTGGATGGGACTCAGGCGGCGCCGTCGGCGCCCGCACGTCTGGTGCGACGCCGTTGCGCGCGATCATCGCGCACCTCGAGCAGCCGACCCACGAGAACGGGGTCGTACCGCACGGCGACCTCGGTGTCGATCACGGCGTTGAGCACTTGATAGTAGCGGGCTGCTGTCCACCCGAACTCGCGGCGGATGCCGAGCTCCTTCGCTCCGCTGTGCCCCCACCACGTGCGCTCGAACTCGAGCACGCGTCGCGCGCGGTCGTCGAGGCCGTCGGGAGGAGCATCCATGATGGCCATCAGGGTACGGGGCCGGGACCTTCGGCCCTAGGCGGCTCGCGGATGCTGCGCCAGGCTCACAGAGGCAGGCCCATCGACCACACAGCAGCGCGGGTTAGGCTTGCCTTACCAACTTTCCTCCATTCGATCGACCGGACCTCGATGACCCGCCAACCCGTGCGCCGCGAGCGCACCGCCCGTGCCACCGCGGCTAGCGCCGCACGCCCCGCCGCGCTCGTCGCCGGTCTCGCGGCACTCGCGTTGCTTGCCGGTTGTTCGGTGTCGCCTCCGCAATCGACCGCCGAGCCCACCGCGCCGAGTGGGCCGCTGGTGCCGCTCAGCGAACTCGCCGTGTCGGCCGATCCGCGCGCCCTCACGGGGCCGTCGACGGCGCTCATCCAATCCGCGGCGATTGAGCCCGTCTCCGACAACCCTCCGCAGTCGCTGCCCGTCACCGTGGTGTCGCGCGACCTCGACGGCGACCGCGATGTTGTCGTCAAAGACGCGAGCCGCGTGTTGCCGCTCGACATCGCAGGGTCAATCGCGTCGACCGTCTTCGCGCTCGGCTTCGGCGACGACGTCGTGGGCCGCGACATCTCGACCACTTTTCCTGAGGCCGACGGTCTGCCGATCGTCACGAGCAGCGGCCACGCGATCAGTAGCGAAGCCGTGCTGGCCCTGCGACCGACTCTCGTGATCACCGACGGCACGGTTGGACCCACAGACGTGGTGCTGCAGCTGCGCGAAGCCGGCGTAACAGTCGTTTACGTGGATGCCGAGCCGGGGCTCGGCGCCCCCGCCGAGCTCGCCCGGCAAGTGTCGGCCGCCCTCGGTTCGCCCGAGACGGGCGAGTTGCTCGCCCAGCGACTTGAGCAGGAGCTCGCCGACGTGCTCGCCGCGATCGAGTCGATCCGCCCCGACGACCCGGCCGATCGGGTGCGCATCCTGTTCCTCTACCTGCGCGGCGCCTCGGGTATCTACTACCTGTTCGGCGAAGAGTCAGGGGCTGACGAACTCATCACGGGCCTCGGCGGCATCGACGTGGCGGGCGAAATCGGCTGGAAGGGACTGCGTCCAATGACCGATGAGGCCCTCGTGGCCGCGAACCCCGACCTCATCCTGGTCATGACGGGTGGGCTTGAGAGCGTCGGCGGCATCGATGGCTTGCTCGCCGAAAAACCCGCCGTGGGGCTTACCCGCGCGGGCGAGACGCGGCGCTTCGTCGACATGGACGACGGTGAAGTGCTGAGCTTCGGCCCCCGCACTCCCGCTGTGCTCGACGCGCTCGCCCGGGCGATCTACGCGCCGGGTTCGTAGTCGGCCGTACCGCCTGCCGCAGCGCCAATCGCAGCGCCAATCGAACCGCCGGCCGCACCGCCGGCCCAGCGCTCGATACGGTCGCCGTGCGGCGAGACGAGCGCGAGCGGGCGCCCGTCGACGCTGAGCACGAAGTCGTCGTCAGTGCCGGGCAACGCGGCATCGGCCGCCTCGCCCACCTCCGTCAGCACTCGACGGCCGTCGAGCGACACCCAGTGGCCGGGCAGCTCGGCGACCGCGGTCGCGAAGCGGGCGCGGTCTGCGGGTGCGAGGTACACCAGCACAGCAGGGCTCCACACCACGAGCGTGGCGTCGTGCGGAGCGTGTGTCGCGAGAGCGGCGAGCCCATCGACGGCGTCGCCCGCAGCCAGGTGCGCGGGGTGCTCGCGCGCGATCGCGATGGCCGCATCCAGCTGCACTGCGCGATCGCGTTCCTCGGGCCAGATCAGGGTGCGCAGCCAGCGCTCGTCGTCGGCGCGGTCGAGCCGTAACGGGGTGCGGTCGAGTCCCGCCCGCCAGACGATGTCGGGCATCGATGCGGGCACGGGAACCCCCGCGCCGAGCACGCAGGTGAGCTCGAGCGACGACCGGCGCTCAACGGGGTCGATGCGATGCTCGTGCCCGGCTGCGTCGACGAGCAGGTAGCTGTAGCGGTCGATGAGCAGTCCGAGCCCCGCGGCGGCTCCGACCTCGAGCAGAGCAATAGGCCCCGGGATACCCTGCAAGGCCGCGAGCAGCGGCGCCGTACGGCGTGGGTCGTTCGTCTGCGTGGCGCGCTGCCGCGCGATCTGGGCCACGGCATCCCATTCACCCTCGAGCCAGGCGCGGATGTCGCCGTGCACCGACAGCCCCGAGAACCGCGCGGCAGTCAACACGAGCACGGGCTGCCGATCGGCGACGGGCAACGTCTCGATGAGCGCGAGGCACTCGTCGTCGTCAGCGATCGTCTGGGACCATGCCGCGTAGATGCGCGAGCGGGGAGCAGCCTCACGGGCGAACCGGTGGTACCGCTCAGCGGTGGTGCTCACACCGGAATACTGCCACCGACCGCGCCGTCATCGTCGGAGGGCGCGCTCGCCGCGCGACGCCGACGGCGCAGCAGTAACGCGATTCCGCCGCCGAGAGCAGCTCCGACAATGGCCACTCCGGCCGCGACCAGCAGGGGCAGCCGGTCGGCAGCCGCGCGCGACTCGATCGCGGCAGCGGCGCAGTCGGCCGTAGTGGTGAACTCAAGCGTCAGCGGGTCGAAGGCTTCGCCGGCCGGGTAGGTGCCGAACGCCTCGGCCCCCGCCGCCGTCAGCGTCACCGGAATGCTGCCGAGCACCAGGGTGTCGCCGTCAACCCGCCACTCGGCCGCTGCAAGGTCGCCCTCAAGAAACGGCACGTCAGCCGAATCGACTTCGGTGAAGTCTTGCGTTGTGCCGATGACGTCGACGACGACCACGAGTCGGTTGGGGCCGTCGATCACGAAGCGCGGGTCGGCAATCGTTGTGTCGAGAATGCCCTCGTGCCCAGTGAAGCGAATCGACCCGTCGACGGCGAGCTCACCCGCGAGCGCATCGAGCCGCACAGCGCCCGTGAGTTGGTCGCTCGAAAAGTCGGGGGTTGCGTAGCCGATACCGCCCGCGGTAGTCCACTCGCCGTTGGCGATCGAGCCGCTGATGTAGGCCCGAAAAGACTCTTTGAAGCCCCAGGTGAACGCGCCCGCCTTGGCAGTGCACGTGGTCGCGGCTACCGTGGGCGCGCTCGCGAGCCCCGATACCGCCACAGGGGCCACAGGAGACACCGTAGGCACCGGGGCCAGCATCGCAACGAGCGCGGCGACAACGGGGAGCACAACGATCATGGTGGACCTAGCGTACGGCGGGCGGCTGAGCGGGCGGCTGAGCGGGCGGCTGAGCAGGCCGCTTGGCGCCGGGGTTCGCCGCGCGATACATACCGATGTGCGGGATGCCCGCCTCCAGGTACTCCACACCGTAGGTCTCGAAACCCACGGCCGCGTAGAGCGGCTGAATGTAGCTCTGCGAGTGCAGCGCCATCGGCTCGTGGCCGTGCTGTTGGATGACGTGCTCGAGCAACCGGCGCGACAGGCCCTCGCCACGTCGGTCGGCGCGGGTCACGACGCGGCCGATGAGGCGGCGGGCATCCTGATTGCCCGGTTGCACGGTCTCGTCGACGATGACTCGCAGGTAGGAGGCGGGGCCCTCTGAATCAGCGATCCAGACGTGCTCGGTGGTCTCGTCGCGGTCGCGATCGTCGAGTTCGGGCTCGTCGATTCGCTGCTCAAGAAAGAACACCTCGGTGCGCAAGCGCGCGAGCTCGAAGAACTCGTCGCGCGTCAGCTCGCTCCAGGTTCGCTGGATCGGGGAAGAGTCGGGCACGATTGCGAGTTTAATGGGGTCAGGTCAACCGCCCGTGAGCGAGGGGCACGAAGCGAGGAGCGAGCAACCATGAGCCAGAACCCGGCAACCGACGGCAAGGCGTACGCGGTCGAGAAGACCGACGAGCAGTGGCGCGCCGAGTTGGGCGACGAGCGTTACCAGGTGTTGCGCGAGGCGGGCACCGAGCGCGCGTGGACGGGCGAGTTGCTCGACGAGAGCCGCACCGGCATCTACACGTGCGGGGCCTGCAACGCCGAACTCTTCGTGGCGGGCACCAAGTTCGATTCGGGATGCGGCTGGCCCAGCTTCTACGAATCGGTGCGCCCCGAAGCGGTCGAGCTCATCGAAGACGCGACCCTCGGCATGGTGCGCACCGAGGTGCGGTGCGCCACGTGCGGCTCGCACTTGGGCCACGTTTTTCCTGACGGATTTGGCACGCCCACCGGCGACCGGTACTGCATGAACTCGCTTGCGCTCGACTTCACGCCGACCGAGGGCGAGTAGAGCCGCGCCGCAGCGACGCGATTGTCACGCCCAGCAACGTGAGCACCACGGCGATTGCAGTGGTAGCCGTCGTCGGCACCCCGATCGGGGCCACCAGGTCGTACAGCAGCGCCCCCGCGAGTTGACCGGCCACGAGGCTCAAGCCCAGCAGAAGCACGCCGATGCGCGCCACCGTCACGACTTGAATGGCGATGAAGATCGCGCCCACCGCACCGCCGAGATAGAGCCACGGGTTCTCCGGCGGCGTCTCGGGCAGCCCGGCGACGGCGAGGTGCACCACGGCGATCACGGCGAGCGCCGCAGTACCGACGGCGAAGTTGATGGTGGTCGCGGCGAGCGCTGACCCCGACTCGGTGCGTACGCGACCATTGACGGCCTGTTGCAGGCCAATCGCGAGGCCGGCGACGAGCGGCAGGATGATCGCGGCGAGTGGCACGTCCGTTCCCAGCCGCGGGGCCACAGCCACGACAACGGCGGCGAGCGTGAGCAGCGCGCCGATCACGCGCTGGGGCGTCACCGCTGTACGCCGAACTCCGGCGAACCCGGTGGCGTCGGCGAGCATCCCGCTGATCGTCTGCCCCGTCACGGTGGCGATCGTGAAAATCGCGACGCCCAGGATGCCCGCCACCAGCCCTTGCGAGAGCACGAGCAGCCCGCCACCAACCCCGCCCAGCAGCAGCCATGGCGCCAAACGCCCCGCACGCACCTCCGTGCCTAGGCGTCGGATGCCCTCACGCCCGCGCGGCGAGAACGCCAGAATCGCCATGAGAATGAGCCACCCACTGCCGAACGAGATCAGCGCGGCCGTAAAGCCGTCGCCGAGCCGCACGCCGAGCTCGCCATTGATGCGGTGCTGAGTGGCAACGAGAACTCCGGCGAGCACGGTAGCGGCAACCGCGAGGGCGGTAGCGCCGCGCGAGTGGGGTTCGGGGTGCGATGTGCTGTCGTCATTTTTGGGGGGCTGCGTGGTCATTGCCCCCAGCATCCCACGGGCTTGCCGTGATGGCGTGACCAGGTGCGGACGGAGGGGTGTCCTTGAATGCAGCCGACAAGTCGAAGCGCGCAGCTTAAGGCACCGTCGAGCAGAAGAAGCATGCGCGGCATCGAGGCACGCTAGCGGGTTCACGGTGGCACGGTGGCACGGTGGCACGGTGCGAGAAGCGACGTATCGTCGTGTCAGACCCCGACCACAACGCGTTCGGAGCGCGACGCATCAGGCTATTGTTCGCGACGCTTCCAGAAATGCGGAACTATGCAACGAAAACTCATGATCGTCCGCATTTTCGGAAGCAGCAGAGACTGCTGCTGTTGGGCAAGCCCGGAGAGTACAGGCCGGTCATCACACTTCGCGGGGGAACAGGGAGCAAAACGGTGGAGCCGCCTGTCAGAATCGAACTGACGACCTTCTCATTACGAGTGAGATGCTCTGCCAACTGAGCTAAGGCGGCGCTCGCGGGCGAGCCCGCGGCACGAGGTGAAAGCCTAGCCGATTTCGCTAACCCTGGCAGACGAGGCCATCGGCCGGCACTGCCCCCGTAATGAAGTACTCGTCGACGACGTCGTTGATGCACGGGTCGCCCTCGTCATAAGCGATGTGTCCCTCGCCGACCCAGGTGAGCAGCACGCCGCTCTCGAGTTGCGCTGCGAGTGCCTCCGCCCACTGGAAGGGAGTCGCGGGGTCACCGGTCGTGCCCACGACGAGGATCGGCGCGGCACCGGCACCGCTTACCGGGCTCAATTCGCCCTCGAACTGGAAGGGCCAATTGGCACACAACACGTCACCAAGCGGAGAGGGTTCGCCCGTCGTCGGGGCGACAGCAAGAATCTGCTGGTTCTGGTCGGCAATCACGGCGCGATCGGTCTCAACGGGGTAGTCCAGACAGTTGATGGCGATGAACGCTTCAAGCGAGTTGTCGATGTACTCGCCGTTCTCGCGCCCGTAGTAGAAGTCGGCGAGTAAGAAACCCGTCTCGACGACGCCGGTGCGCACCTCGGTGAACATCTGACTCAAGAACGACCAGGAGCCCTCGTCGTAGAGTGCCGTCGCAATCGCGATGTCGAGCACAGCGCCGTCGAAGAAACGACCGTCGGCCGCCTCAATGGGATTGGCATCGAGTTGGCTGTATAGGTCACGAATCAGGGCGAGGCTCTCGTCGAGCGTCCCCGGAAACGGGCAGGCGCCGAGATCGGGGCACGCCGCAAGGTACGCGCGCAACGCCAGTTCGAAACCCCCCGACTGCGCAAGAACCACCTCGAAGGTGGTTGTGGTCGGGTCAGTCGCGCCGTCGAGAACGAGCCTCCCGACCTTGTCAGGAAACCGGTCGGCGTAGCGGGCGCCGATGTCGGTGCCGTAGGAGTATCCGAAGTAGTTGAGTTGGGCATCCCCCACGATCGCCCGCATCATGTCGAGATCTCGCACGGTGCTATCGGTGTCGACAAACTGCAACAGCGGGCCGGTGTTGGCAGTGCAGGCCTCCACAAAGGCGATCGAGCTCGCGGTGACCTCGGCGTCCCACTCGGGCGTGCCGAAGGTCGACTCGGGAATACCGAAGATGAACGCATCCAGGTCGGCCGGGTCGGTGTAGCACGCGACGGCGCTCGAGCGGCCGACACCACGGGGATCCCACCCGACAATGTCGAACTCACGCTGAAGGTCTGCGCTGACAGCAAAGTCAACGCTGTCACGCACAAAATCGAAGCCGGATGCGCCCGGGCCGCCGGGGTTGATGAACAGCGAACCTTGCGCCTGGCCCGTCGCCGGGTGGCGCACGAGGGCCAGCTCGATGTCATCACCCTGACCGGGGTTGTCCCAGTCGAGCGGCGCTGTCGCCGTGGCGCACTGGGCACCGCCGCCGCAGTCTGTCCACGTGAGCACCTGCGTGTAGTAGGACTTCAGGTTCTCAGCCACGTCTTCGCCGGTGGGGGTCGACACCGTGCCGCCGTTTATGACGCCCTGCAACCAGCTGGGAACACAGCCGCTGAGCAGCAGAGTCGGTACAAGCAACAGTGAGACGAAGGCGGCGCGACGACGGTTCACGAGTCAGAGCTTAGCGCCGGCACCCGCCCGCTCGCCGTGATCAGCATGGCCTCGAGGGCAAGCGCGGGCGGTGTGTTGCCCTCGATGCGGCGGCGGGCCATGGCAATAGCGTCGAGAGCAGCGAGCGATTGTTCGGCGCTACCAGCGCGCGACGCCACCTCGAGGTCAGGGCGCACCGCCTCGTTCACGAGCTCAACGCCGGCGCCCAGTTGCAGCATGAGGACGTCGCGGTACAGCGACATAAGGTCGACGAGCACCCGGTCGATGCCATCGCGCACTGAACGAGTGGCGCGCCGCTTCTGGTCCTCCTCCAGCGCCTTCAGGCTCGCGCGCAGGCCAGCGGGAACCGCCGCTCCAGGCTCGATGCCGAGCGATCGGCGAGCCGCCGCGCGCTCTTCGTCTTCGCGTTCGGCCGCGAGTGCCTTCGCGTCATCGCTGGCGACCGCGACGAGCTGTTCGGCCGCAAGCACAGCCCCGCTGACGCTCTGCACACCGAGCGCGAGCTCGATCGTGCGCGCACGACGCTCACGCGCATCGGAGTCGGTGGCCAGCCGAAGCGCCATACCGATATGGGTCTGCGATTCGCGTGCAGCTCGCTCGGCCAGCACCGGTTGAATTCCGTCGCGCCGCACGAGCAGCTCGGCCACCTCGGCAACGCTCGGCACCCGCAGCCGCACCGTGCGCACGCGTGAGCGGATTGTCGGAATGAGATCAGCGGCGCTCGGCGCACACAGAACCCAGACGGTGCGCGGCGGCGGTTCTTCTAGCGCCTTCAGCAGCACGTTCGAGGTGCGCTCGGTCATGCGGTCAGCGTCTTCGATGACGATCACGCGGTATGGAGCCGCGCTCGGCGAAAACTGGCTTTGAGCCACCAGCTGGCGTACCTCGTCGATCGAGATGATCACGCGATCGGTGGCGAGCACGGCAAGGTCAGGGTGCGTGCGGGCCGCGACCTGCGTTGCCGTACGCGCGGCCTCGGGGCCCGTGGTCGATCCCTGCAGAAGGGCCGTGGCGAACGCGAAAGCCAGGTTCGAGCGGCCCGAGCCGGGAGGGCCCGTGATGAGCCATGAGTGGGTCATTGCCTCGGGATTGGCAACAGCATCCTGCAACGCCGCGATCGCGGCCTCCTGGCCCGTCAGCTCGTCCCAGGCGGTCATGCGGCCACCCTAGTCGAGCAGGGCCGACACTCGGTCGCGGATACTGCGCTGCAGCTCATCGACAGGCCGAGTGGCATCGAGCACGAGAAAACGCTCGGGCTCGGCGGCGGCGAACGCGAGATACGCGGCGCGCACGCGCTCATGGAAGTCGGCCTTTTCGGCCTCTAACCGGTCATAGCGAGTACGGCTCGCATCGAGGCGCTCACGACCGACGGCCGGATCGAGGTCGAGCAGCACGGTCAGGTGCGGTAGCAGCCCCTCGGTCGCCCACACCGACAGGTCGCGCACCTCGGCCGGATCGAGCACGCGGCCAGTGCCCTGATAAGCGACCGACGAGTCGAGGTAGCGGTCTTGGATGACGACGTCGCCGCGCTCAAGCGCCGGTCGCACGACCGTGGCCACGTTGTGCGCCCGATCGGCGGCGTAGAGCAACGCCTCGGCACGCGGGGCGATGTAGCCGCGACGGTGCAGGATGATCTCGCGCAGCTCGAGCCCCACCTCGGTACCGCCCGGCTCGCGCGTCTGCACGACCGCGTGGCCGCGCTGCCGCAGCCACTCAGTCAGTGCCCCCATCTGGGTGCTCTTGCCCGCGCCGTCGCCACCCTCGAGGGTGATGAAGAGTCCGCTCACGAGGCCTTCTTGGGCGCTTGCTTTGCGGTTGATTTCTTTACTGGGGCCTTCTTCGCCGGGGCTTTCTTCGCCGGGGCCTTCTTCGCTCCCGCACCAGCGGCACGCTTGACCGGCTTCTTGGCCGGGCCCTTGGCGCGCTTATCGGCGATCAGTTCAACCGCACGGTCGAAGTCGATCTCCAACGGGTCTTCTCCGCGCGGCACCGTCGCGTTGGTCTCACCGTCGGTCACGTACGGACCGAAGCGGCCGTCTTTGAGCTTGATGGGCTTGCCACTGACGGGGTCAGCGTCAAACTCTTTGAGTGCGCTCGAGGCTTTGCGGGCACCGTACTTGGGCTCGGCGAACTTGGCGAGTGCGCCGGTGAGATCGATATCGAAGATTTGCGCCTCGCTGTCGAGCGAGCGCGTGTCGGTACCCTTCTTCAGATAGGCGCCGTAGCGACCGTTCTGGGCCGTGATCGGCTCCCCACTTTCGGGGTCGTCGCCCACAACACGTGGCAGGCTCAGCAACTTCATCGCCGTCTCTAAGTCGACCGTGGCTGGGTCCATGTCTTTAAAGAGGGATGCTGTGCGCTCCTTGACCGCGGGTGCCTTCTTCTTCGCGGCCGGCTTACGCTTCGGCTTCGGCTCGCTCACTTCACCGGTGACCGGGTCAACCACGGGGTCGGGAGCAGGCGCTGCCTCAGCCGCGGCACGCGCCGCCGCGGCCTCTGCCTCGGCCTCGGCCATCTTCTCGGGCGTGAGCACCGGCTCGGGCTCCCGCTCGGTGACGTACGGGCCGAAGCGTCCGTCTTTGGCGATGACCTCTTTGCCGTTCTCGGGATTGATTCCGAGCACACGGTCACCGATGACGGGAGCATCCACCAGTTCTTGCGCCTTCTTTGGCGTGAGCTCATCGGGGGCGAGGTCTTGGGGCAGGTTGACGCGCCGCGGTGTCTCCGGAGTGTCTCCGGCCACCTCGAGGTAGGGGCCGTACTTTCCAATGCGCAACGTGATGGCGTCAGTCAGCGCCATCGAGTTGAGTTCCTTGGCGTCGATCTCGCCCAGATTGTCGATAACGGGGCGTAGGCCTGGCTGATGCTCGTCGCCGAAATAGAAGCCCGTCAGCCACTCGGTGCGGTCCGCCTCGCCGTTGGCGATGCGGTCGAGGTCGGCCTCCATCTCGGCGGTGAAGTCGTACTCGACAAGGTCGGCGAAGTTCTCTTCAAGCAGGCGAACGACCGAGAAGGCTATCCAGTTCGGTACGAGCGCCGAGCCGCGCGGCGTGACATAGCCCCGGTCGACGATCGTCGAGATGATGGCCGCGTAGGTGCTCGGGCGGCCGATGCCGCGCTCTTCGAGCGCCTTCACCAGGCTCGCCTCGGTGTAGCGCGAGGGCGGGCTGGTCTCGTGGCCCTTGGCCTCGACGTCGACCACGTTCAGGGTTTGACCGACCGCGAGCGGCGGCAGCTTGGCATCGGCCTCGTCAGGCTTCGCGTCGTCGTTGCGCTCCTCGTCTCTGCTCTCTTCGTACGCGGCGAGAAAACCCCGGAACGTGATGACGGTGCCGCTGGCCGCGAATTCGGCGATCGCCCCGGAAGGAATCGCCGTTGCGGCCGTGGGGCCGGCGTGAATCTTGACCGACGTCATCTGCACTCGGGCATCTGCCATCTGACTTGCGACGGTGCGCTTCCAGATCAGGTCGTAGAGCTTCCAGTCGTTGCCCCGCAAAGTGCCCTCAAGCTCGGCGGGCGTGCGGAACACCTCGCCAGCGGGCCGCACAGCCTCGTGAGCCTCTTGCGCGTTCTTCGACTTACTCGCGTAGACGCGCGGGCTTTCAGGGATGCTGTCGGCACCGTAGAGCAAGGTCGCCTGCGCACGGGCAGCATCGACTGCCTGCTGTGACAGCGTCGTCGAGTCGGTGCGCATGTACGTGATGTGGCCGTTCTCGTAAAGCGACTGAGCGACCGACATGGTTTGTCGGGCGGTAAAGCGAAGCTTGCGCCCCGCTTCTTGCTGCAGCGTCGAGGTCGTGAACGGCGCGGCCGGGCGTCGAACCGCGGGCTTCGACTCAACGTTCGTGACGGTAACGGCGAGCGCCGGATCACGCAGGGCGTCAGCGAGCGAGGTGGTCGTCTGCTCGTCGAGCGCGACGGTGTCGGCTCCCTTAAGCTCGCCGCGGTCGGTGAAGTCGCGGCCGATCGCCACCTTCTTGCCGTCGAGGCGAGCGAGTCGAGCGGTGAACGGAATGTCCGCTCCGGCGGGGGTCATGGTCGTGTCGAGGTCCCAGTAGCTCGCCGTGACGAACGCCAGGCGCTCGCGTTCGCGATCCACCACGAGGCGGGTGGCGGCAGACTGTACGCGGCCGGCGCTCAGCCCCGGGCCGACCTTGCGCCACAGAACGGGGCTGACCTCGTAACCGTAAAGGCGGTCGAGAATTCGCCGCGTCTCTTGCGCGTCGACGAGAGCCGTGTCGAGCTCGCGCGTATTGTCGACGGCCCGCTGAATGGCCTCGGAGGTGATCTCGTGAAAGACCATGCGCTTGACGGGAACCTTGGGCTTGAGCACCTCGAGAAGGTGCCATGCGATGGCCTCACCTTCGCGGTCTTCATCGGTGGCGAGCCATAGCTCATCGGCGTCTTTGAGCGCACGTTTGAGGTCGGCGACGGTCTTCTTCTTCGCGTCAGAGACCACGTAATAAGGCTCGAAGCCGTTGTCAACGTCGATCGAGAATTTGCCCAGAGGGCCCTTCTTCAACTCGGCGGGCAGGTTCTTGGGCTCAATGAGATCGCGGATGTGGCCAACCGAGGCCTGCACCTCGTAGTCGTCGCCGAGGTACTTGCCGATCGTCTTCGCCTTGGCGGGCGACTCGACGATGACCAGCTTCTTGGGCTGTGGCACGGTGCTCCTTTAACAATTGTCTCTACTACGTCATGGTCTGCGTGGCGGGGGGATCGAATCCGCACCCCAGCCAATGCCGCGGCGTGATGCCGCAATCAGGCACACCATACACAGGAATCTCTGGAGCACTACCACGCGACCTCGGGAGCACCAGCCCGCGCCGACCGTTGAATGGTGAGCCCCAGGATGCCCGCCTCGACTCGAACGAGCACCGCGAGCCCGTCGCTGGTGCACTCGGCGAGCCTCGCGGCGTGCGCCTCAGCGACGCGCTGAGCAACCGCGCACGGGTCGCCAGCGACCCACCCGAGCAGCACGTCGCCGGCGGCGAGCGCCGAGGCATCCGCTGCTGCACTTAGCTGCTGACCACGCACGAGAGCGTGGGCCGCGCCGAGCACAGTGAGGCCCGCGATTGTCACGACTGCGACGAGCGCAACCACGAGCACCGTGCCAGCTCCGCGGTCATCCGGCTGCGCCGTCATCTGGTTGTGCACCGTGCTTTCACCGGCCATCGGCGAGTGCGCACGAGGCACCCGAGACGCGCACGGGAACCAGCAATAGCCGCTGCTCGACGACCACGGTCGCGCACACGAGACCAGCGGGCCTGCTGATGATGAGCTCGGTCGCGGCGAGCGAGCGCGCTACCAGTTGCTCAGCCGCCGCCACGGACTCGCCGCGCCCGAGCATTCGCGCGGCATCGGCCGCTGTGTCTTGTGCGCGCAATTGAGCGGTGGCGAGGCCAAGGCCGCCGAGACAAGCGGCGAGCACGACGACCACCGCCGGCAGGCCAACCGCGATCTCCGCGGTCACGGAGCCGCGATCGTCGCGCCGCCGCGCGCTGATCGCCCGCGTCACCCGCCGACGGTGAGTGCCGTGCGCACGAGGTCGGTCAGAATGCCCCGCACCTCGTCGCTTTGCATGATCACGACGAGCAGGCTCGCAAAGCCAACAGCGGCCATCGTCGCGATCGCGTACTCCGCCGTCGCCGCTCCGCGATCGTCGGCGAGATGCTGGCGTCGTGGGCGCGTGCAAAGGCGCGATCGAAGAGCAGAGAAAAGGAGGGATGTCGTCATGCGCGTCATTCGTAATTGTCCTTGTCGTCGGTGCCCGCGGGTCGGGCGATCGGCTGGCACGAACACGTCGAGTGTGGCGCGCTGGCCTCATCCCCACCAGATCAACGCCGCCGTCGCGCGGCCGGCATCACCAGAGCTCCGTTGTGGAGGAGAGCAGCCCGATGAGCATAGGAACCACCCCGAGCAACAGGAAGGCGGGCAAGATACACGCGCCGAGCGGCAGCATGAGCCTCACCGCAAGCTGCTCGGCCATTTCTCGCGCCTCAGCCCGTGCCGAAGCGCGTTCTTCCGCTGCCTCCGCCCGAGCGAGTTCGCCAAGAGGAGCACCAGCAGCTCGTGAAAGGCGCACGAGGTCGCGGAGAGAGTCGAAACCAGGGTGAGCGGCAGCATCGCGGGTGATGAGCTGCGCGCGCTCAAGCTCGGAGACGACGAGAGCTGCCGCGGCTTCAGGCGAGCCTCCACCCCCGGCCGCCACGGCGAGCAAGTCGAGTGCCAGGCCCACCGTGGGTGGGGGCGGCTCGGCGGCTCGCAGCAGCCGCCGCATCCACCGCCGCGCGACGGCCACGAGGAGAAGCCCGCCCCCGATCGCGCCCGCCCCGATAGGGGTAGCGACGGTGCCGAGCAAGTCGACACCCATGAGCAGGCCGAGCAACACGGCCACCGCGGGCAGCACCATGACTATGCGCGCCGTCGCCCGCGGGCCGGCGAGGGCGATGCGGATGTCTCGGCGCGCGGCCTCACGATCGCGCAACCCCTCGGCGAACCCCCGCAGTGCCAGAGCGAGAGGTGCACCGCTCGCGATAGCCACGCGCCAGGCCGCGGCGAGCGACTGCCAGGCCGCCGCCTCGTCGCGCTCGGAAAGTGCTCGCGCGGCCGACTCGAGCGCATCGCCGATGTCGCCCCCCCGATCGATGGCGGCGACGACGGTAGTGAGTGTTGAGTCAGAGGATGCTGCCGCCGCATGAGCCCACGCCGCCCTCGGAGCCAACCCCGCGGCGATGAGCACGGCAAGCCGGTGCAGGTGACCGGCGAGCGCCGCCTGACTGCCGCGCTTCGGCGCGCTCACCGCTGCCCCTCGTCGGGCGGCTCGTCGGGCGGCTGGTCGCTCAGCGGAACGACGATCAGTCGCTCACGCGCGTCGAGTGCGAACCGGCCGAAGCTCGCTCGCCGGGTTCCGTCGTTCTCGCGCTCGAGATGCACCACACAGTCAATGCCGCTCATCGCCTGTCGGGCAAGCGGCTCGGGCGCGAGCCCGGCGATCATTCCCACCGCCTCAAGCCGTGATGCCACATCGATCAATGAGTTCGCGTGCAACGTGCCCGAACCGCCGCGATGCCCGGTGTTGAGCGCTGCCAAGAACTCACGGATCTCGGCTCCGCGGCACTCGCCCACGACGAGCCGGTCGGGTCGCATGCGCAGAGCCTCGCGCACGAGGCGCGCCAGGTCGACGCCACCAGCACCTTCCATGTTGGGCTGGCGGCACTCGAGCGCAACGACGTGCGGATGGTAGATAGGCGCTTCGGCGACATCTTCGATGATCACAATGCGGTCAGATACCCGTGCCTCGCTGAGCCAGGCCGCCATGAGTGTCGTCTTGCCGCTGCCGGTCGCCCCCGTGAAAAGCACGGTGCGACGCTCTGCGAGCGCGTGTTGCAGCACCGCGAGAGTCTGCGGGTCGAGCCCAGCGCTCGCGAGGGTCACACGATGCACTCGCGGCAAGCGCAAAGAGATCGCGGTGCCGCCCCACGCGATCGGGGGTAGTGCCACGTGCACCCGCATGCCGTCGCCGAGGCGCACATCGGCGCACGGCGTGGCCTCGTCGACGTGACGCCCACCTTCAGCGATGAGCCCCACCGCCAACGAACGGGCAGCGGCGGGTTCAAGACGGAGGCCCGGTTGCCGCTGCGCTCCCGAGCCACGATCGACCCAAACGGCGCCGTCGGCAGTAACGAACACATCGGTCGCGGCGGGATCGGCCACCACCGCGGCCAGCGGGCCGAGCGCCGCGAGCGCGGGCGGTGGCACACGACGCTCGTGCAGAGCCGGCATCACCGCAGTGGGCTCGGGCGAGCCAGACCTAGGTGCTCCAGCCATCGACGCTTCAACAATCGGCGCTTCAACGATCGACGCTTCTGCCGTTACCGCGTTCGCTCGCGGGTCTCGGGGCACGAAGGGCTGCACAGCGCCAGGATGACGCGACGGAGGATGCGGCGGCGGGCGAGAGGGGCATCCGGGGAATGAAATGCCGAAGGCCCCTCGTGGGGAGGGGCCTTCGGTCAGGTTGGGGGGGCGGCGCCCCAACTGGGGGGAATAGGGCGCCGCCTCGACAACACGTGATTGGGGGGAATCGTTCGCGTTGTCTAAGTCAGACGTGCTGCTGACAGTTCATTGTCTATGCCGCCACATGAACACGTCAAGTCGATTCGCCCCCCATTTTGTCCTCCATAGGGAGGACTCAGCTAAATGGCCCCCGGACGGGGGTATTTCTGCGCCCGATGGGCCGCGCGCGGCTACGACTGGCGGCGGCTCTAAGATGGCGGTGTCCCCTCCCGAACGCGGCAGACCAGGCCAGTCCGCTCCACATCGACCAAGGATGATGATGTCCACGACCTCGATCGACAGCCTCCTGCACGAAACCCGCCGCTTTGCACCGAGCCCCGAGTTCGCTGCGGCGGCCGTCGCGAAGCCCGAGCTCTATGACGAGGCGCGCGCCGACCGTCTCGGTTTCTGGGCCGCTCGCGCCCGCGAACTGCACTGGCACACGCCGTTCACCCAGACCCTCGACTGGTCGAACCCGCCGTTCGCGCGGTGGTTCGCCGACGGCGCGCTCAACGTGGCCTACAACTGCCTCGACAGGCACGTGCTCGCGGGCAACGGCGACCGCGTCGCGATCCACTGGGAGGGCGAGCCCGGCGACACCCGCACCCTCACCTATGCCGAGCTCACCCGCGAGGTGAAGCGCGCCGCGAACATGCTCGCCGCCCTCGGCATCGGCCAGGGCGACCGGGTGGCGATCTACCTTCCGGTGATTCCCGAAGCCGTCATCGCCATGCTGGCCGTGGCGCGCCTGGGCGCGATCCACTCGGTTATTTTCGGCGGGTTCAGTGCCGAGAGCATTCGGGCCAGGGTCGAGGATGCGGATGCCAAGCTCGTCATCACGGCCGACGGCGGCTGGCGCAAGGGAAAGGTGTTTCCCCTCAAGCACGCTGTCGACGCAGGCCTTGCCGCAGCCGAGTCGAACGTTGAGCACGTGCTGGTGGTGCGCCGTGGCGACAATGAGGTCGAGTGGGCCGAGGGCCGCGACCTGTGGTGGCACGAGCAGATGGCCGAGGTTTCTGACGAGCACGAGGCGCAGGGTTTCGAGGCAGAGAATCCGCTCTTCATCCTCTACACCTCAGGTACCACCGGTAAACCCAAAGGCATTCTGCACACGAGCGGTGGGTATTTGACCCAGGCGGCCTTCACGCACAAGAACGTGTTCGACCTCAAGCCTGAGACCGACGTCTACTGGTGTACGGCCGACGTGGGCTGGATCACCGGCCACAGCTACGTCGTCTACGGTCCACTCGCCAACGGCGCCACTCAGGTGCTCTACGAGGGCACGCCCGACACGCCGACGCAGGGCCGGTGGTGGCAACTAATCGAGAAGTACAAGGTCAGCATCTTTTACACGGCGCCCACGGCCATCCGCTCGTTCATGAAGCTCGGTCGCGAAATTCCGCTTGCGCACGACCTTTCGAGTCTTCGCGTACTCGGCTCGGTCGGTGAGCCCATCAACCCCGAAGCCTGGGTCTGGTACCGCGAGATCATCGGCAGCGGAAAAACACCGATCGTCGACACCTGGTGGCAGACCGAAACGGGCGCGATCATGATCAGCGCGCTGCCCGGCATCACCGTGGCCAAGCCCGGCTCGGCGCAAGTGCCGATACCCGGCATCACGGTCGACGTACTCGACGATGGCGGTGTGCACGTGGGCAAGGAGGCCGGCGGACTGCTCGTCATCACAGAGCCGTGGCCGAGCATGCTGCGCGGCATCTGGGGCGACCCCGAGCGCTTTCGTGACACCTACTGGTCGAAGTTCGCCGACACGCCGACCGGCCCGCTCTACTTCGCTGGCGATGGCGCGCACCTCGACGCCGATGGCGACGTGCAGCTTCTGGGCCGCGTCGACGACGTCATGAACGTTTCTGGACACCGCCTCTCAACAATGGAGATCGAGTCGGCCCTCGTCTCGCACCCCATCGTGGCGGAGGCAGCGGTGGTCGGCGCGAGCGACGAGACCTCCGGTCAGGCGGTCGTGGCGTTCGTCATTCTGCGTGCCAAGAAGGCGAAATCGGTGACGGCAACTGAAGCGAGCGTCATGCTGCGGGCGCACGTCGCCGAGCAGATTGGTGCGATCGCGCGTCCGCGGGAGATCTTCGTGGTCGCGGAATTGCCGAAAACCCGCTCGGGAAAAATCATGCGGCGACTGCTCCAAGACGTGGCCGAAGGGCGCGAGGTCGGTGACACGACCACGCTCACCGACACCTCAGTCATTTCAATCATCAGCGACACGGTCAGGTAGCGCAGTGCTCGCAGCGCAGTGCCGGGGGCGCCGTGCCGGGGCGCAGCGCGGAGCGATAGCGACCGCGACGGCGGCTAGGCGAACTCGAGAATGAGTTCGACCTCAACGGGGGCATCCAGCGGCAGTACCGCCACGCCGACAGCACTGCGCGCGTGCGCACCCGCCTCGCCGAAGATCTCGCCGAGAACGGTCGACGCGCCGTTCAGCACGGCGGGCTGACCGGTGAAGTCGGGCGCCGAAGCGACGAAGCCGGTGACCTTGACCACGCGCGTGACGCGGTCGAGCGAGCCAATCACGCTGAGGGCGGCCGCGAGTGCGTTCAGCACGCAGGTGCGAGCGTAACCAGCGGCATCGTCAGCAGAGACCTCTCGGCCGACCTTGCCGGTGGCCGGCAACGCGCCGTCAACGAAGGGCAACTGACCAGCAGTAAACACCAGGTTTCCGCTGATTACAGCCGGCACATAGGCCGCGACAGGCTTCGTCACGGGCGGGATGCTGATGCCGAGCTCGGCCAGCCGCGCGTCGATGGCGCTCATGCCGAGGCCGCCGCGACTGGACGCTTGAGGTAGGCCACGAGCCCGCCCTCCGGGCCCGGCACGACCTGCACGAGCTCCCACCCGTCAGCACCCCAGTTGTTGAGAATCGCCTGGGTCGTGTGGATCATGAGCGGAGTGGTGAGGTACTGCCATTGAGTCATCAAAGCATCCATTCAGCGTCGTCATAAGCCAGGTGGCGTACCCTCAAGCATATGTCTGCCCAGAATCAGAAGGCTTCCGGAGTCATCGGCGCCATTGGTGGCATGCTCGGACTCAGCGCTCTCGCCGGCGTGCTCGTGACCGTCATGGTCACGCCGGCTCTCGCCGTGACCGGTATGGCCGCGAGTAACACCATCGGAATCTTCGACGGACTGCCCGAGTACATCAAGATCAACGAGCAATCACAGCGCAACGTGCTGTACGCGCAGAACGACGCGAACCCTGAGAACGGGTACACCGCAATCGCAACCGTCTACGCCGAGAACCGCGAAGAAGTTGCCTGGGGCGACGTGTCGCAGTTCATCAAGGACGCAACGATCGCCGGCGAGGACCGCCGCTTTTATGAGCACAACGGTGTCGACGTGCAGTCGATCGTCCGCGCTGGGCTCGGCAACCTCACCTCGGGCGGCATTGAGTCGGGTGCGTCGACGCTCACGATGCAACTCGTCAAGAACATCTTCATCACCGAGGCGCTCAAGGCCGACACGATCGAAGAACGCGACGCGCTCATCGCGCAGGCGCAAGAGCAGAGCCTGGAGCGCAAGCTCAAGGAAGCGAAGCTTGCCATCGGCCTCGAGAAGGAGTACACCAAGAAAGAAATCTTGCTGGCCTACCTCAACATCGCAGGCTTCGGCGGCAATACTTACGGCATTCAAGCCGCCGCGCAGCAATATTTCGGTGTTTCTGCCGCCGACGTCACCATTGGCCAGGCCGCAAGCCTGATCGCGATCGTGCAACAGCCGGGCGCCCGTTCGCTCGGCAGCCCCGACAACTATGCGGCCAACGAGGGCCGACGCAACGTTATTCTCGACTCGATGCTCGCCGAAGGCTTCATCACGAACGCCGAGCACGCCGAGGCGCGATCGACCTCTGTTGATGAGGAATTCGTATCGATCAACCCTCCGCTGAGCGGGTGCTACGCAGCCAATACATACGCGAAGTTCTTCTGTGACTACGTGCTGAAGAGTATCGGCGACTTCGAAACACTCGGCGACACGGTTGAAGAACGTGAGTCTGCGTGGAAACTCGGCGGCTACGACGTGTACACCACCCTAAATCTCTCTGCTCAGACCGTTACGCAAGATCAGCTCTCGGCGGTGGTTCCTTCGAGCGATGACCGCCTCGACATCGGCAGTGTGGCAACGTCGATCGAGACGAACACCGGCCGTGTGCTGACGATGGCGCAGAACAAAGTCTTCGATGACCGTAGCGCCGAGTCCGGCGGCGGGCAGGCAGGTACCACGGCCGTCAACTACGCCACCGACCGCCCCTACGGCGGATCAAGCGGGTTCCAGACCGGGTCAACGTACAAGGTCTTCGCGCTCGTGGAGTGGCTCAACGAGGGCCGTGGTCTGAACGAAGTGGTCGACGCCTCGCGGACGCAGCTGAACCAGGCGGCGTTCGTCGACACCTGCGAAGACGGTGGCGGACCGTATGGCGGACCGTGGAATATCAAGAACGATGCCGCCGCTCCAGCAGCAATGAGCGTTTTTAACGCAACAGTGCAGTCGGTGAACACGGCCTTCGCCGCCGTTGCCGAACAGCTCGACCAGTGCGCCATTCGCAAGGCAGCCGAGTCGCTCGGCGTACACCGAGCCGACGGCGGTGTGCTTCAGACCAATCCCTCTGCAGTGCTCGGCACGAACGAGCTCGCACCGCTAACCATGGCGAACGCGTTCGCCACGATCGCCAGCGGCGGAATTTACTGCACGCCAGTCATCGTCGACCGATTCGTCGACCGCGACGGTAACGATTTGCCGGGGCAACAGACGGAATGCAAGCGGGCGCTTTCGGCTGAGGTGGCCGCCGCGGCCGCCGCGCCGATGCAAGCCGTCATTAATGTCGGAACCGCCACCGCCTCTCGTATCGGCGATGGCATTCCGATGCTTGCCAAGACGGGAACGACCGACAGCTCGAACCAGACCTGGATGGTGGGCTCGAGTAGCCGCGTTTCAACCGCAGTCTGGGTCGGAAACGTGACCGGCAAGGTTCCGATTCGTAGCTATCCCAGCGGCGGTCAACTTCGTCACCAGATCTTCAAAGTGGCCCAAGCCGCAATCAACGGCCAATATGGCGGAGGCGAATTCGGCTCGGCCCCTGCGCGCCTGCTCACCGGCTCAGGCGTCATCTTGCCCGACGTCACTGGCCAGGCTCTTGAGCAAGCCAAAGCGTTGCTTGAGGGTCTGGGGTTCCGTTTCGCGCAGGGAGATGCAGTCGACTCCGACCTCGCTGCGGGCCTCATCGTTTCGGCCTCACCCGGGGCAGGAACGCTGCTCGCCCGCGGCACGACGGTGACCGTCACGACGAGTCTCGGCAACCTGGTGCGGATTCCTGACGTTGTGTCGGCGGGCACCAACTACAACCCGGCGCGCGATACCTTAAACGACGCCGGGTTCACCAACATCGGTCAGTCGTGTGTGGTGATTCCCCCTGACGGCAACCTCCTGCTCGATGGCATCGTCACCGCTCAGAACCCCGGCGCGGGAGCCGCAATCAAGTACGAGACGTCGATCACTCTGACGGTCTCGAAACTCGCGTGTCCGTGACCTCTGCTCAGCGCGTTGCGGCCGTCGCCTCCCTCGGGATCGCGGCGGCCGCGGCCGTCTACGCTGTAGCCATCGAGCGGCGCGCCTATCGGGTGCGGCGCGAGGTGGTTCCGGTGCTCTCTCCCGGCGCCGATCCGATCCGCGTGTTACACATCAGCGACCTACACCTGGCACCCTGGCAGCGCGACAAAGTTGAGTGGGTGCGCTCGCTCGTCTCACTCGCACCTGATCTCATCATCAACACCGGTGACAATCTGGGGCACCCGGATGCCCTGCCGGCCCTCACCGAGGCGCTCATGTCCTTCGACGGCGTGCCGGGAGTCTTCGTACACGGGTCGAACGACTACTTCGCTCCGACCCCGAAGAACCCGCTGCGCTACCTCTTCGGGCCGTCAAAGGGTGAGACCGAGCCTGCCATTCGTCTCGATATTGACGCGCTTGAGGCCCTACTGCACGACCGTCTGGGCTGGCAATCGCTCAACAATGCGGTCGCGCAGCTGACTGTCAACGGCTCAATTCTTGAGTTCATGGGCACGAGCGACGCCCACCGGGGCTGGGACCGCCTCGATCGGCTTCCGAGTCTGGTTGATGCGCTGCGCGAGCTCGACGATGACGACACCGACGACCCCGCGGTCATGATCGGAGTCACGCATGCCCCCTACCAGCGCGTGCTCAACGCTTTCACGACGCAGAAAGCCGACGTCATCTTCGCCGGCCACACGCACGGTGGCCAGGTCTGCCTGCCGGGCCTAGGCGCCATCATCACCAATTGCGACTTGCCGCGCGACCGCGCGCGGGGGCTCTCGGTCTGGAACCACGCCCACCAAGCCTCATACCTCAACGTCTCTGCGGGCTTAGGCACATCGATCTACGCCCCCGTGCGTTTCGCATGCCCACC
>JBBRWT010000003.1:0-46811 GCA_038249035.1 Actinomycetales bacterium | reverse complement strand
CCTCTACCGCGGGCCCCGCCGCCATCGCCGTGCTCTCGGCGGCTCTCGGCCGCTGGTGAACTCCCCGCCCCGCTCCAGCCCCGCGCTCTAGACTCAGGGTATGAGTAGCGCTGAGCCGTCGATCTTCTCGCGCATCATCGCGCGTGAGATTCCCGCCGACATCGTGTACGAAAGTGACACGGTGATCGCTTTCCGTGACATCGCACCCCAGGCCGCCGTGCACCTACTCGTCGTGCCCAAGACACCGCGCTACCGCGATGTTGCAGAGCTCGCCGCGGGCGACTCTGCGCTTCTCGCTGACGTGGTCGCGACAGCCCATCAGCTGGCGAATGAACTCGCCGACGGGCAGTTTCGGCTCGTCTTCAACACCGGCGCGAGCGCCGGGCAAACCGTTTTCCACGTGCACGCTCATGTGCTCGCGGGAGGCCTGACCGAGGGATCCCTTGCCCACTGACGATTCTGCGCGCGAGACGCGCGCCCGCGAACAGCTCGACGTTAACGGCGTCGCCATGGTGCGATTGCTCGGCCCTCAAGACCGGCTGTTGTCAACGGTCGAGAAGCAGTATCCGCTGATCGACGTGCACGTGCGCGGCAATCAGATCACGCTCGAGGGTGACCCCACTCAAGTGGCGGCAGCTCGTCGCCTTGTCGACGAGCTACTCGTGATGGTTCGTGGCGGTCACGACCTTGGCGAGGTCGAAGTAACCAGCTCGGCGCTCATTCTCGAACGGGGGGCTGGCAGCCCCGCTGAGGTGTTGAGCCAGGCCATTCTCACCAGCCGCGGCAAGAGCATCCGCCCCAAAACTCTCGGCCAGAAGGCCTACGTCGATGCGATCGATCAGCACACGATCGTGTTCGGTATCGGCCCCGCCGGAACGGGCAAGACCTACCTCGCGATGGCGAAGGCCGTGCAAGCCCTGCAGCGCAAAGAGGTCGACCGCATCATCCTCACCCGCCCGGCCGTTGAGGCGGGCGAGCGCTTGGGCTTCTTACCGGGCACTCTCACTGACAAGATCGACCCCTATCTGCGGCCGCTATACGACGCGCTCAACGAGATGATGGACCCAGAGCTGGTGCCGAAGCTACTCGCGAGCGGCGTCGTCGAGGTGGCCCCACTCGCGTATATGCGCGGTCGCACCTTGAACAACGCGTTCATCGTGCTCGACGAGGCACAGAACACGAGCCCCGAACAGATGAAGATGTTCCTCACGCGGCTTGGCTTCGGGTCGAGGATCGTTGTTACCGGTGACATCACCCAGATTGACCTGCCCATGGGCGCGAGTGGGCTACAGCTCGTCACGCGCGTGCTCGATGACATCGATGACATTCACTTCGCGCGACTCACGTCAGAAGATGTCGTGCGTCACTCGCTCGTCGGGCAGATCGTCGACGCGTACACGAAGTTCGAGGCCGAGAAGCAGGCTGAGCGCTATGCCCGCGAGAACGATCTGCCCGACCCTCAGACGGACGCCCACCGCACGGAGCGCCGCGGCGGATTGCCGCGTGACCGGGCTACGCGGCGACCGCGGCCCGGAGCCGGAGGGCGCTGAGCGTGGCAGTCGAGATCAACAATGAGTCGGGCATCCCGGCCGATGATGCGTCACTGCAGCGGCTCGCCTTGCACGCGTTCGAGCACCTCAACGTGCACCGAGATGCCGAGCTCGCGATTGTGCTGGTTGATGAGGCAGCGATCGAGCAACTGCACGTGCAGTGGATGGACGAGCCGGGCCCGACCGACGTTCTGAGCTTTCCGATGGACGAGTTGCGCCCGGGCAGCGATGACGAGCCGACCCCTCCCGGGTTGCTCGGCGACATCGTGCTGTGCCCCCAGGTGGCTATTGCGCAGGCCGAGGCGGCCGGGCATTCAACCCACGACGAGCTACTGTTACTGACCACCCACGGAATCCTGCACTTGCTGGGCTTCGACCACGCCGAGCCAGATGAAGAGAAAGAGATGTTCGGCATGCAGCGCGACATTCTCGTCAGCTTCACGCTGGCCGAGCGGGGTCGTCGCGCGTGAGCGCCACCGTTCTCTTCTTCGTTGCCGCCGTGCTGCTCGTCGGCTTCGGTGGTCTGCTTGCCGCGATCGACGCTGCACTCGGCGTCGTGAGTCGCATCGAGCTCGTGGACATCGCCTCCCACCGTCGCCGGCCAGCGCGTCTGCACGCGGTTGCCGCCGATGTCGGCGCCCACGTTAACGCCCTCAACTTCTTGCGCATTGTGGCCGAGACCATCGCGGCAGTGTTGGTGACCATCGGGTTCGCGACCGTCATCGGCGAGTGGTGGTGGGTGCTGTTGATCAGCGCCGGCATCATGATCGGCGTGTCGTTCATCGTGGTGGGTTCAAGCCCACGGTCGGTCGGTCGCGCGCATCCCCGTGCCGTGTTAGGCACGTTTGACTGGCTCATTCGCGGTGTGCGCATCTTCACAGGCCCACTTGCCGACGCGCTCGTGATGCTCGGCAACCGGGTTACCCCGGGGCGGCCGTCGAGCGCCAGCTTTTCGAGCGAGGAGCAATTGCTCAACATGGTCGATGAGGCCACAGAGCTCGACGTGCTCGAAGAAGAAGACCGCGAGCTTATCCACTCGATCTTCGAGTTCAACGACACGATCGTGCGCGAAGTCATGGTGCCCCGCACCGACATGGTCGTGCTCGAGCAGGGGGCCACGGTGGCCGAGGCGATGGCCCTGTTTCTCAGCCGCGGCGTCTCTCGCGTGCCGGTTGTCGGCGAGAGCACCGACGAGGTGTTGGGCGTGATCTACCTGCGCGACGCATCTCGGCTGACCTTCGAGAAGCCCCAGCAAGCAGCCACCGCCCTCGTAGACGAGCTTGTCAAGCCGGCATTGTTTTTGCCCGAGTCGAAGAAGGCTGATGACGCGCTCGTCAATTGCAGCTCGAGTCGAACCACCTCGCGCTCGTCGTTGACGAGTATGGCGGAATCGCGGGGCTCGTGACTATGGAAGACCTCATCGAAGAACTCGTCGGCGAGATCGTCGACGAGTACGACCGCGAGACCGCCGATAGTGAGCGACTCGGTGACAACCAGTTTCGCGTCAGTGCGCGCATGCCCGTCGACGAGCTGGGCGACCTGTTTGGCCTCGATCTCGACGATGACGACGTCGACTCGGTCGGCGGCCTGCTCGCCAAGCATCTCGGCCGACTGCCCGTGGCCGGGTCGACCGTGACGGTCGACGGATTGCACCTCACTGCCGAGCGCACCGAGGGTCGCCGCAAGCGCGTCGTGACTGTTCTCGTCGAGGCTGATCAGGCGATGCTGGATGCCCGCATTGCGTTCGTCGGTGACCGGGAGGAGTCAGAGTGAACACTCGCAAGCCCCGCGGCGGTGCCGCCACCCCCGAGTCGACCGAGCCCATCTTCCGGGCTGGATTCGTCACCTTTGTCGGTCGCCCCAACGTCGGAAAGTCGACGCTGACCAACGCGCTCGTCGGCGAAAAGGTTGCCATCACGAGTTCGAAGCCGCAGACCACGCGACGTGCAATTCGGGGGATCGTGCATCGCGCATCCGGCCAGCTAATCGTCGTGGACACGCCGGGCATGCATCGCCCGCGCACGCTGCTCGGTGAACGACTCAACGCGGTCGTTCGAGAGACGCTGGGCGACGTCGACGTGATCGGCTTTTGCGTGCCCGCGAACGAGCCCATCGGGCCGGGTGACAGGTTCATCAGCGAGCAGCTCGAGAACTTTGGGCGCACCCGCAAAGTCGCCATCGTCACGAAGACCGATGCAGCGGGGTCGACGCGTGTAGCCCAGCAGTTGCTCGCGGTGTCTCAACTGCGCGAGTGGGATCTTGTGATTCCGCTCTCAGCGGTGACGGGCGACCAGGTGGACCTGCTCGCCGAACAGTTGATCGCACTCATGCCTGAATCGCCCGCGCTGTATGAGGCCGATGCGGTGACCGACGAGTCGACGACTGACCGGGTGGCTGAGCTGATTCGCGAGGCCGCGCTTGAAGGGGTCAGCGACGAGCTGCCGCACTCACTCGCCGTGACGGTCGACGAGATGACCGAGCGCTCGCCCGGCGGAGTGCTCGACATCTTTGCCAACGTGTTCGTCGAACGCGACAGCCAGAAGGGCATCATCATCGGCCACAAGGGCTCGCGGCTGACCGAGGTCGGCACGCGTGCGCGCGTCGAGATCGAGCAGCTACTTGGCCAGCGCGTGTACCTCAAGTTGCACGTCAAGGTCGCGAAAGAATGGCAACGCGACCCCAAGCAGTTGGGCAGGCTCGGGTTCTAGCCCTCTGCTCGCCCTCTGCTCGCACTCTGCTCGCCTCCTGCTAGCCCTCTGCTAGCCCGACACCGAGACGATGTCGCCGAGTACGACCGAGCCGGTCACCGAGTCGTCAGCGGAGCGCAGCACACCGCAGTAGAACATGTAGCGCTCGTCGGGGTCGAAGGTGCCGTCGAAGCCGTCCCAGCCGCCACCGAAGCTCAGCAGGTGGTCGCCCCAGGGCTTCCACGCACCATCGTCGAGCACACCGGGGTGCACGGTGTCGATGAGCGTCTCGCAGAACGCGTCGAGTTCGCCGTAGTCAGACGCCGTGGTCGTGACGGGATCGAAGCTCTCGATGAACTCGGACGAAAGCGCTGTTCCGCCGTCGAACACGAGCAGATACTCGCCATTGTGCGGCTCATCACAGACGACGGGCCGCTGGTCGGCAGGGCCGAAGCGGGTGAAGCACCCGTAGGCCTCGGGCACGGCGAGCTCACCCGAGACGAGTCCCGAGACAGAAGCTCCGTCTGGGTGCGCGAGCGCGGTCAGGGTGTTCTCGACATTCATCCACGCCACCGAGCAGGTCGTCGTTCGATCGCCGGCGACGAAGGCGTCGAGCGACGCCAGGGCGTGGTCGATGTAGTACTGGGCCGCCGGGTTGAGGTGCAGATCGTCTCCGCTCACTCCGTCGACGGTGACGCTCGACAAGCCGACGGTCTCGCGCAACTGTTGCTCGCAGGCGAACGGCGCCCACTCCCAGTACGCCTCGACTGAGTAGTCGGAGATGCCAGCGTGCACCGCCTCTGCGCCGAGCTCATCGATTGCGCTCTGCATGTCTGGCCACGAGACCGTACCGACAACGTCGAAGCGATGCTCTACTTCACACTCGACCACCGAGGTCAGGTCAGCGGAGTCGCCGTCGGCGAACTCGAGGCACGTTTCGCGCGCGAGGCCGCTAGAACTCGAGCAGCCCGCGAGTGTGAGCAACAGGCTGGCAATGCAGAGACTGGGAATGAACGTGCGCACGCGGGCTCCTCTGAGGTCGCTGCCGCGACTCGGCAGTACTGCGCGAGGGTATGGCGAGCCGTACCGACAGGGCAATCGCCCATTCGAGGTATTCCGTTATTCAACGCCGCGGCAGCAACCCGTGGTCATGGGCGTAGAGCACCACTTGCACCCGGTCGCGCAGCCCAAGCTTGGCGAGAATCTTGCCCACGTGCGACTTCACCGTCGCCTCGGCCACGAACTCGCGCGCGGCGATCTCGGCATTGCTGAGCCCCTCCGCCACGGCAGCGAAGATCTCGCGCTCACGCTTGCTGAGGGTGCGCAGCGCCCGGGCCCGGGTCGCCTCGAGTTCGGCGGAGGTGAGTGCGCGGCGAGCATCCCCATCAATTCGGCGCCCGTCGCGGTCACCGCGCCCACCGGGTTCGGCACCCGACTCGTGGCTATCCATGCCCGCGCCGCCCGCGTCACCGTATACCCCTGCGTTACCCGCGCCGCGCGCGCCTGCGCGGCCCGCGCCTGCGTCGACGTGTGCGAGCAGGTCGCTGATCGCGCCCGGAGCGATGACTGCATGCCCGCCGTGCACCGCGCGAATCGCGGCGAGCAAAAACTCGGGTTCGGCATCCTTCAACAAGAATCCGCTCGCGCCCGCACGAATGGCGCGCAACGCCGCATCGTCGAGGTTGAAGGTGGTCAGCACGATGACGCGCGGCGGGGTGCGCCCCGACTCATCTGCGCTGCGCAAGATGCCCGCCGTGCCCGCGATGCCGTCGGCGCGGGGCATTCGAATGTCCATGAGCACCACGTCGGGCCGTTGCTCGGCGGCCACCAGCACGGCTTCGCTCCCGTCGCCGGCTTCACCGACCACGGTCAGGTCGGCCTGAGAGTCGATGAGCATGCGCACTCCGCGGCGAAAAAGGGGCTGGTCGTCGACCAGCAAAACGCGGATGAGAGTGCTCATCGGGGGGTGCTCCACGGCAGCGCTGTCGTGAGGTCGCCCTGCCGCGGTGGCACGCTGACGATACTGACGAGCACGAGCACGCCCGGAGGCGGGGGAGCGGCGGGTGTTGTCATGCCGGGGCCCCGGCTAGTTCGGGCGCCGAGTCAGCATCGCTTGTGGTGTTGGTGTTGGTGTTGGTGCGCGTGCCGGTGTCGCCGTCGGTGTCTGTGTTGGTGTCAGTGTCAGTGCCAGTGTCGCCGTCGGTGCTTGTCCTGGTCTCATTCTCGATGTCGGTCGGCGTAGCAGCTGACTCGGCGACGTGCGGCTCAAGCGGCAGGCGCGCCCGCACCCGGAATACCGCGCCCTCGTGCACGCTCAGCTCGCCGCCGGCGAGTGATGCTCGCTCGCGCATCCCGTGAATGCCGTGGCCGCCCTCGTTCACGTCGTGAGTCTCCCCGGCCGCCGTGTTCGTCACGACGAGGTCGACGGCGTGCTCGCCCCACTCGAGCTCGAGCGCGGCAGCGCCGTCGCCGTGCCGCAGCGCGTTCGTGAGCGACTCTTGCACAATGCGGTACAGCGCTAGCTCGCGCGTTTCGGTCAGGCGCTCGCGGTCGCCGAACTCGCGCACCTCGAGTACGAGCCCCGAGTCGCGCATCGAGTCGAGCAGTGCATCGAGGTCGGCAAGTCCCGGCTGCGGCCCGGCCTCTTGCGTGTGCCGCAGTTCGGTGAGGAGGACGCGCACGTCGGCGAGGGCATCCCGAGCGGTGTGCGCGATCGTTTCGAAAGCGTCGGACGCCGCGGGGGAGTCGCCCGCCGTCGCGTACCGCGCGCCATCCGCCTGCGCGATGACGACCGTGAGCGAGTGGGCGACGATGTCGTGCACGTCGCGTGCGACGCGTGTGCGCTCGGCCTCGAGGTCGGCGCGGGTCATCGCGGCGTCGCGCTGGGTGCTGACCGTCGCGACCTGCGTGCTGAGAGCGCGCCGATTCCGGATGCTGCGCACGAGCTCACCGATGAACACCCCAGCAGCAGGTGCCAACAACGCGAGGAGACCGAAGGGGCCCAGCCCGTATGCGGCAGAGCCTATGCCGCCGGCGATGAAGACCACACTGAGCGCGAGCGCGATCGCACGCGAAACCCACCGGGTCGAGACGTCGCCATAGGCCGAGGCACCGAAGATCGCGATGTAGATCGGAATCCACAGCGCGCCATTTGGTGTACCGCCACTCCACCCCGTGAGCATCACCAGGCCGATCGGTGGCAGCGAGATCAGGAGACCGGCAAGCGGAAGAGTCCGATGGAGGGCGATCCCCGCACCCAGAGGCAGCATGATTGCGCCGATCAGCCACGAACTGTTGTAGCTGGCCGCGTAATACGCGGCGGTCAGAGAGAACAGTGCCCCTACGGTGATCTCAGCAAAGAGGCGTGATCGAGGTGCGTGGGCAGCCAGACGGTCGAGCACTGAATCGAACATGAGCGCCACGGTACGGCTCGCGCGGCTCGCTGTCGCGCGCAACTCGCGCCGGTCACTCGAGCGGATGAGCGTTTTCATCCGAAAGGCTGAGCGCGAGCATCCCGAGGCCGCCCTTTGCGCACCGCAAGACCCCGCTGTCGTCACAAAACGTCGATGACTGGCGCGTGGCCGACGATTAGTGACGACAACCCGCGGCCCGCAGCGCGCGGCACCGCAGTGCGTGGTGCCCCGACTCCCCGTGTTCACCCTTCGGCCTGTAACGCCATCGTGTGAGGCACTGTCGTCACAAAATGTCGATGTCTTGCGAAAGGTCGACGTTTTGTGACGACAGCGGGCCACGCGCAACCGACGACAGGCCACGAGCCGCCCGCGAAACGCCGTGGGTCGAGCGCGAGGGCGGCACATCGTGAGCGCGAGCATCCGCCAGCCTGATGAGCGGCCGCCCACACCGCGGGTGTACCCTGAGGCTATGTTCGGCCAGCTTCTCCTTCGTTGCCGCGACGAGGCTTAGACCCTTAGCCTCCCTCGTCGTGGAGTTTGTCGTCGGCTGAAAACCCAGACCAACGAACCGCAGGAGCACCCCATGCAGAACAATCAGCAGCCCTCGGGCATGCCTATTCACAAGTACGCGCCGTACCACGAGCAATTGACGGTCGACCTACCCGACCGTACATGGCCCACTAAGCGCATCACGCAGGCTCCGCGCTGGTGTGCCGTTGACTTGCGCGATGGCAACCAGGCCCTCATTGACCCGATGAGCCCCGAGCGCAAGCGCGTCATGTTTGATCTGCTCCTGCGTATGGGATTCAAAGAGATCGAGGTCGGGTTTCCGTCAGCCAGCCAAGCTGACTTTGACTTCGTGCGCAGCCTGATCGAGCAGAATCTGATTCCGGATGACGTGACCATCCAGGTGCTGACGCAGTCGCGCGAGCACCTGATCCAGCGCACCTACGAATCGATCAAGGGCGCCAAGCGCGCGATCGTGCACTTCTACAACTCCACGAGCGTGCTTCAGCGCGAGGTCGTCTTCCGCTCTGACCGCGAGGGCATCAAAGAGATCGCGCTCGAGGGCGCGCGCCTGTGCCGCTCGTTTGAGTCAATGGTGCCCGAGGCGCAAGTGTTCTACGAGTACAGCCCCGAGAGCTACACGGGCACCGAGCTCGAGTATGCGGTTGAGGTCTGCAACGCCGTGCTCGAGGTGCTCGAGCCGACGCCCGACCGCAAGGTCATCATCAACTTGCCCGCGACGGTCGAGATGGCGATGCCGAACGTGTACGCCGACTCGATCGAGTGGATGAACCGCCACCTCGCCCACCGCGAGAACGTCATTCTGAGCCTGCACCCGCACAACGACCGCGGCACGGCCGTGGCCGCTGCCGAGCTGGGCTACCTGGCCGGCGCCGACCGAATCGAGGGCTGCTTGTTCGGCAACGGCGAGCGCACCGGCAACGTCGACCTCGTCGCGCTGGGCATCAATCTGTTCACGCAGGGCATCGACCCGCACCTCGACTTCAGCGACCTCGACGAGATTCGCCGAACGGCCGAGTACTGCACGCAGCTCAAGGTTCACGAGCGCAGCCCGTGGGCTGGCGACCTCGTCTACACGGCCTTCAGCGGATCCCACCAAGACGCCATCAAAAAGGGCTTCGAGGCGATGGATGCCCAGGCCAAAGCCGAGGGCAAACACGTTGATGAACTGCTCTGGGCTGTGCCGTACCTGCCCATTGACCCCAAAGACTTGGGGCGGTCGTACGAGGCGGTCATCCGCGTCAATTCGCAATCGGGCAAGGGGGGCGTTGCGTACCTGCTGAAGGCCGACCACGCGCTCGACCTGCCGCGCAAGCTCCAGATCGAGTTCAGCGGGGTCGTGCAGGCCAAGACCGACGCCGAGGGCGGCGAGGTCACGAGTGCTCAGATTTGGGAGATCTTCCACGATGAGTACTTGCCGGCGACTGACGCCGAGGCCAAATGGGGCCGCTTCGAGCTGCTGTCGACCCGCACCGCGTCTGACATGTCGGGCACGGTGTCGCTTAACGCCACGCTGCGCGACGGGGAGGAGATTGCGGCGATCGAGGCGACCGGCAATGGCCCGATCGCGGCGTTCCTCAGCATGATGCAGGGGCAGGGCATCGCCATTCGTCTCTTCGACTACGTCGAGCACGCTCTCAGTGCGGGTGGGGATGCTCACGCAGCCGCCTACGTCGAGCTCGAGGTCAACGGCCGCACCCTCTGGGGCGTCGGCATCGACCCCGATATCTCGACCGCGTCGCTCAAGGCCGTGGTCTCGGCGGTCAACCGGGCGATCCGCCTCGAGTCCCCCGACCGCGAGCTGGTTACCGCCTAGCTGCTCGCGCCGCCCGTCGCGGGTCGCCGGGCGTCTGCGCGTGCGCGGGGGTGACTCGGCGGGCCGCGCAGCCTTTACTCGGCGGGCCGCGCAGCCGCCGCACCCCCAACACCCATCTCCACAATTCAGGAGTTGCGAACGCCTGCGGGCCAGTTTTGCGCCCGCCCGGGCGTGTCGCCGCCCGCCGCCTGCACCATCTCCTGAATTGTGGAGATTGGGAGGAGCGGGGAAACGCCGTGGCGCCGAGAAGCCCGACGCTCCGAGCTCCGCAGCCACAGTAGGCAGGCTAGGAGCGCGCGCGACTCGCGCCGGGAATCGGCGAACGGCGTCGCAAGACGACGCTTTGCGAGGTCGAAACGACGGGAATCGATGTCGTCGTGGTGCGCAAGTGGATCACACCGGTCGTCGTCGCGACCGTGCGCGGCGCGTCAGGCCGTGCCCCCGGCATGCCCGGGATGCGCGGCAGGCGAGGCAAGCGGGGGAGTCGTTCGATGCTGCGCTGCTCGGGCAGACTCCACCCGAAAAGTACTGACGCGATTCGTACACCGAACGTGACGACGACCCCCGTAGTGGCGGCGATAAAAACATCACCGCCCAGTGCCACAAGCAGAGCAATCATGCTCGAGCCGGCGGCGGCGGCAACGGCGTAAAGCGAGCCGACGTGCATGAGCGCGATCGGCAGATTCAGCAGCAAGTCGCGCAGAATTGACCCTCCGACCGCGGCGAGTACGCCGACGAACACGGCGGCAACCTCGGGCAGTCCGAGCGCGAGGGCCTTCGTCGTGCCGATCGCGCCGAAGAGTCCGATCGTGAGGGCGTCAAGCACGGTGATCAGCCGGTTGAGGCGCGAGAAGACTCTCTCCAGCAGCATGCCGAGCAGTGCCGCTCCTGTGGCAACGACGACGTACCAGTTCGTCTGCAACGGAGCGAGCGGCACGTCGAGCAATAGGTCGCGCAACAGACCGCCACCAAAGCCGACAACAATGCCGATGATCGCTACGCCGAGCCAGTCGAGCCGTCGGTCGCGAAACTGAGCGGCGAAGAGGGCGCCCTGGAGCGCTCCGATGCCGACCGCGAGCAGGTCGGCCCAGAGCGGAATGACGAAGACGTCGGGCACGTGTCCATTCTGGGGGGTGGATGCTGCGCGCTTGCGCACCGCACACTCATGTTCGTGTCACCACTACCCGAAGTGCTACACTCGGTTCAGGTCAGCGTGACTATAACAATCCGTATCGAGCGGAAGGAGCATCCATGAGCAGCACGTTAGATTTGGGGCTCGCCGTGTCGACCGTAATCTTTGCGCTGCGGCCCGATGCCGAGGGTGTTGCCAGCGTGTGGCTTCCGCTGGTGCGGCGCACGCGCGACCCGCACCTCGGGAGATGGGCGTTGCCGGGCGGTGTCGTACGCATCGACGAGAGTCTCGAGGGCTCGGCTCGGCGCAACCTCGGCGAGACAACGCGACTCGAGCCCACCTACCTCGAGCAGCTCTACGCGTTCGGCGACGTCGACCGCTCACCCGACCAGCGACTCGTGTCGATCATTTACTGGGCGCTCGTGCGACCCGACGAGGCCGAACGAGTGAGCCTTGGCGACAACGTGCGCTGGTTCGCCGCCGACGAACTGCCCGACCTTGCTTTCGACCACAACCTGATCGTCGACTACGCCCTGTGGCGGCTGCGCACCAAGATGGAGTACTCCCGCATCGCGCACGCTTTTCTGGGGCCGACCTTTACCCTCGCTGAGTTGCGCGAGGTCTACGAGGCCGTCTTGCAAAAGCCGCTCGATCCGGCGAACTTTCGCCGGCAAATGGAGTCGTCCGGGGCCATTGCAGCCACCGACCAGGTCGTCACTGGCGGCCGCCATCGCCCCCCACGCCTTTACCGCTACACCGGCGCCGTCGATCTTGTCGACGCCGGGCCGCTCACCCGCACCACCCCACCCGCAAGGATCCCCGCATGACCACTCTTGACGCTTCTGTCGACACCACCATTCGCGCAATTACCAACGGTGAGGCGCCCGGTGAGACCTGCACCCCCGACCTGGCGAAGGGCCCCTGGGAGTTCGACGCGACCCCCGGTTACGGCCCCGGCTCGTCGATGTTCGACGTGATCCCGACGGGCAGCCCCCGGCAGGGATCGCTGCCGCGCGAGTACCAAGACGCGGCGAACGACGAACTGCACGCGCGCATCCAGGCGGCGAAAGATACCCTCGGCGACCGCCTCGTCATTCTCGGCCACTTCTACCAGCGTGACGAGGTCGTGCAGCACGCCGATTTTCTCGGCGACTCTTTTCAGCTCGCCAACGCCGCGCTGAGCAAGCCGGATGCGGAGTACATCGTGTTCTGCGGCGTGCACTTCATGGCCGAGACGGCTGACATCTTGGCGCGCGACGAGCAGCGCGTGATTCTGCCGAACCTGGCTGCGGGATGCTCGATGGCCGATATGGCTGACATCGACTCAGTGCAAGCGGCGTGGGACGAGCTCATGAGCGTGTATGGGAGCGAGCCGGGCCCTGACGGGCGTGCGCCGATCATCCCGGTCACCTACATGAATTCGTCGGCCGCGCTGAAAGCCTTTTGTGGCGAGCACGGCGGCATCGTCTGTACCTCGTCCAACGCGAAAACGGTGTTGGAGTGGGCGTTCGAGCGGGGGCAGCGTGTGCTGTTTTTTCCTGACCAGCACCTCGGGCGCAACACGGCCAAGGCGATGGGAGTGCCTCTCGATCGAATGCCGATGTGGAACCCGCGCAAGCCCTTCGGCGGCTCGACCGAGCAAGGCCTGCTCGATGCGCAGGTGATTTTGTGGCACGGATTCTGCAGCGTGCACAAGCGCTTCACCGTCGCCCAGGTCGAGAAGGCCCGCGCCGACTACCCGGGCGTGCGCGTTGTCGTGCACCCCGAGGTGCCGATGGAGGTCGTGGATGCGGCCGATGAGGCGGGGTCGACCGACTACATTCGGCGCGCAGTCGAGGGCGCCACCGAACCGACGACCTTCGCGATCGGCACCGAAATCAACATGGTGAACCGGCTTGCGGCTGAGAACCCGCAGCACACGATCTTCTGCCTCGATCCGGTGATCTGCCCGTGTTCGACGATGTACCGCATTCACCCCGGCTACCTCGCGTGGGTGCTTGAAGAACTGGTCGAGGGGCGCGTCGTCAACGAGATTGTCGTTGATGCGGCGATACAGCGCGACGCCAAGGTTGCGCTCGAGCGCATGCTCGCGGCAAAGCCGCGGGACTAGGAAAGAGACTCCATGGCACACGTACTCGTCGTCGGCAGCGGCATGGCCGGGCTCGTCTCGGCGATTCGCGCCGCGCGTCGGCACGACGTCACGATCGTGACGAAAGACGTGCTGACGGCCGGCTCGACCGCCTGGGCTCAGGGTGGTATTGCTGCCGCTGTTTTCGGCGACGACACCCCTGAGCTGCACGCCCGCGACACGCTGTTGGCGGGGGCCGGGCTGAGCGATCCCGCTGCCGTTGACGTGCTCTGTTCTGAGGGGCCGACCCGCATTCATGATCTTGTGCGCCTGGGCGTCGTTTTCGACCCTGCTGCGGATGCCCTGCCACCCTTCGACAAGGTGAGCGACTGGGCCCGCGGGCTCGAGGCGGCGCACTCGGTTGCCCGTGTGTTGCACGCGGGTGGGGATGCCACCGGGCGCCTGATCGAGCTGGCGCTGGCTGCCGCTGTGCGCGAGGGGCGCATCCGGGCCCGCGAATTTGCGCGCGCCACCTCGCTGATCGTGCGTGACGGCGCAATTACCGGAGCCGTGGTTGAGAGCCCCGACGGCGTCGAGACCATCTCGGCCGATGCCGTGATTCTCGCGACCGGCGGCAACGGGCGGCTCTATCGCCACACGACCAACCCGCATGTCTCGACCGGCGACGGCGTGATTCTCGCTTACGCGGCGGGTGCGGCATTGGCCGATCTCGAGTTCGTACAGTTTCACCCCACCGTTCTCGCCGGGGGCGGGCTCGTGAGCGAGGCCGTGCGCGGCGAGGGAGCCACCCTGCTCGACGCCGATGGCCACCGCTTCATGACCGCGATCGACCCGCGCGCTGAGCTGGCGCCCCGCGACATTGTGGCGCGCGCGATCGCCCGACAGATGCGGGCGCAGGATGGCCGCCCGGTGTTTCTCGACGCGACCGCGCTCGGCGCTGATGTGTTGCGCTCGCGTTTTCCGACGATCGACGCTCTCGTGGGCGCGACCGGGGTGGATTGGGCTCGCGAACCCGTCCCCGTCACCCCTGCCGCCCACTACGCGATGGGCGGCGCTCTCACCGACATGGATGGCCGCACGACGGTTCCGGGCTTGTTCGCTGTGGGCGAAACTGCCTCGACCGGCGTGCACGGAGCCAACCGCCTCGCCTCCAACTCGTTGCTCGAGGCACTGGTGGTGGGCTGGCGCGCCGGCGACGTCGTCGGCGATGGCCGCGCGCTGCCGCTGCCGGCACACGCCGTACCCGCCCCTGCCGCCCCTGCCGCCTCGACTTCGACGGCATCAGCGCGCGTCTCCACAATTCAGGAGTTCGTGAGCAACGGCGCGACGATTGACCTTGACACCCCCGTGCCTCTCGCGCTCGCGATCGAGGGTGACGCCCTCGTCGACGGGCCGGTCGCGTGGACTGCTGACCGCATCCGTGACTGTGCGTGGCAGACGCTCGGCGTGGAACGCACGGGCGACGAAATGGCTGATTTCGCCCAGGAACTAGCGGATGCTCACCCTGTCGACGACGAAGCACGCTCGTTGCTGCCGCTCGCGCGCCTGACCGCGGCGGCCGCACTTGCGCGCACCGAATCGCGCGGAGCGCACTGGCGTGACGACTTTCCGGAGACCGACCCCGCACAGCGCGTGCGGCGTGTCGTCGTGCGCCCGGCGGGGCAAACTCCTGAATTGTGGAGATTGACGGATGCTCCGAGCAACGCGGAGGTGTCCGCATGAGCGACGACCTGCAGGGCCTGACGCGCGCGGCAGTCGTCGCGATCGTTGACCGCGCACTCGACGAAGACGCTCCCTGGGGTGACGTGACGAGCGAGGCCGCGATCCCTTCTGACGCCCGTGCCACCGCGCGGCTCGTCAGCCGCGTGACAGGAGTCTTCGCCGGTGGTATGCCTCTAGAGCTGGCCTTTACCCGGGCCGAGCCCACCCTGAGCGTCGAGCGACACCTCACCGATGGCGATGCGCTGGCCCCGGGCACGCTGATTGCCACCATCAGCGGTTCGGCCCGGGGCATTCTCCGCGGCGAACGGGTTGCTCTCAACCTCGCCCAACGGCTGAGCGGTGTGGCAACAATGACGAGCCATTACGTCGAGTCGGTCGCCGGCATCCCTGTGCGCATCGTCGACACACGCAAGACCACGCCGGGCCTGCGGATTCTCGAAAAGGCCGCCGTCCGCGCCGGCGGCGCCCACAACCACCGCTTTTCACTCTCTGACGCAGTCATGCTCAAAGACAACCACTTGGCCGTGCTCAGCGCCCAGGGGCTCGACCTCACGGAGGCGATCCGCGCAGTGCGGTCGCGCATCCCGCACACGACTCACCTCGAGGTTGAGGTCGACCGTCTCGATCAGCTCGCCGCGGTCATCGCCGCCGAGCCCGACACGATCATGCTTGATAACTTCACGCTCGACGACCTGCGCGCGGGGGTCGCCCTCGTCGCTGGTCGCGCGATCGTCGAGGCCAGCGGGGGCGTGAGCCTCGACACCGTGCGTGCGATCGCCGAGACCGGGGTCGACGTGATCTCGGTCGGCGCGCTCACCCACAGTGCTCCGGCGCTCGACCTCGGCCTTGACATCGAGCTCGACGGCGCTCGCGCCGGCGCCCAGTAGCTCAGCGCGAGCATCCATGACCCTCATCGATCTCGACCAGGCCGCGACCACGTCGGTGCGCCGCGAAGTGCTCGAGGCAATGTGGCCGTGGCTGACGGGCGAGCACGGCAACCCCTCGTCAACGCACTCCTTGGGGCGGCGCGCTGCGGACGCGCTAGCGGATGCTCGCGCGCGCGTCGCCCGCATCGCCGGAGTGCGCCCCGCGCAGGTTGTGTTCACGAGCGGCGGCACCGAGAGCGACAACCTCGCCGTCATCGGCCTGACTCTGGGGGCCGTCGCGCGCGGCCGGGGGCGGCACATTCTGGTCAGCGCGATCGAGCACGAGGCCGTGCTCGAGTCGGCTGCGTACCTTGAGCGCTGGCACGACGTCGAGGTCACGCGTATTCCGGTCGACTCCGACGGGGTAGTCGATGCCGATGCCGCCATCGCCGCCCTGCGCAGCGACACGGCGCTGGTCAGCGTGCACGCCGCGAACAATGAGGTGGGCACGCTGCAATCCCTGCGCGCTCTCGGCGCCGCCGCGCACCAGGTCGGAGCGCTGCTGCACACCGACGCCGTGCAACTCGCCGGCTGGTACCCGATCGATGGCACGCGAAATCCTGAGTTGTCGACTGCCGACGCCGTGACGATTTCAGGACACAAGCTGGGCGGCCCAAAGGGGGTCGGGGCACTGTTGCTGCCCACGAACGCGGCGATCGAACCGCTCATCCACGGGGGAGGCCAAGAGCGTGACCGACGCTCGGGCACCGAGAACGTGGCCGGGGCGGTGGGACTTGCCGTCGCCCTGGAGCTGGCGGAGGCCGAGCGCGAGGCGCATCCACTCGCCGCGCTCGAAGCACAGCGCGACGCGTTCATCGCTCGCGTGCTCTCGACGGTGCACGGCGCGCAACTCACTGGCCACCCGACGCGGCGCTTGCCCTGTCATGCGTCGTTCGTCGTTCCGGGCATCGGCGGTGAGCCGCTGCTGTTCGCGCTCGACGAGCGGGGCATCCTCGCCTCGAGTGGGTCGGCGTGCGCGGCAGGCCGCGACGAGCCCTCGCCGATGCTGCTCGCCATGGGCTACGACGCCGATACCGCCCGCACAGCCGTGCGCTTCAGCTGGGGCGCGTCGCCCCTGGGCGTCTCCACAATTCAGGAGTCGCTTGATACTGCCGCGCGCGAGCTCGCCGAATCAGCGGCCACCCTGCGCGGGTCGAGCTGAGAATCCGCTCAACCTCCTGAATTGTGGAGGTGCGCCGCGCCGCCGAGGCTGTTCGCACCCGCGCGCGAGATACTGGAGAGGTGCCGACCTACCGTGACGAGATCGTCGTGCTACGCACCCACAAATTGGGCGAAGCCGACCGTATTGTCACGATGCTCAGTCGCAATCACGGCAAGATCCGCGCAGTGGCCAAGGGGGTGCGGCGCACGGCGAGTAAGTTCGGGTCGCGGCTCGAGCCGTTCATGGTTGCTGACGTGCAACTGTACGCGGGCCGCAGCCTCGACATCGTGCAGCAGGCCGAGACGCTCGGCTCGTACGGGGCCGACATCACGAGCGACTATGGCAGCTACACGGCCGCCAACGTCATGGTCGAGACAGCCGACCGGGTCACGGGTGACGACGGCGGAGGAATCCAGCAGTACCTGTTGCTGGTCGGCGCACTGCGCTCGCTGGCTCGCGGTGAGCATCCGCCCGGATTGACACTCGATAGCTATCTGCTGCGGTCGCTGTCGATTGCGGGATGGGCGCCCACCTTCAGCGACTGCGCCGTTACCGGCGCGCCCGGCCCCCACAGCGCCTTCGTGGTGCAGCTCGGAGGCATGGTGGCCGACGACGTTGCCCCTCCCGGCGCCCCGCGGCTCAGCACCGAGACGCGCGAGTTGCTCGCTGCCTTGATGACGGGCGACTGGGATGCCGCGGAAGCCTCGAGCGAGCGCGCACGGGCTCAGGCGAATGGGATCGTCGCGGCGTACGCGCAGTTTCATCTCGAGCGTGGGCTGCGCTCGCTGCCCCACGTTGATCGCGTCGACGCGCGTTTTGATGCGCGTGCTGCCGAGCGCGCCGACGCCCGTGCAGCCGACCGCGCCGACGCCCGTGCCGCCGACCCCGCGATCTCCACAATTCAGGAGTCCGCGTGAGCAAAGAGCCACGACACGCCGAGCCGCTGCGCCCGATCGACTGGACGGGCGAGCATCCTCCTGAATTGCGAACATCGGCCGTGCCGCAGCACGTCGCCATCGTCATGGACGGCAACGGCCGCTGGGCCAACCGCCAGGGCCTCACGCGCGTCGAAGGTCACCGCGCGGGCGAGGCGAGCCTGCTCGATGTGGTCGCCGGCGCCGTGCAGATCGGCGTGAAGCACCTCAGCGTCTACGCGTTCAGCACCGAAAACTGGAGCCGCAGCCCCGACGAGGTTCGCTTTCTCATGGGCTTCAACCGCGAAGTACTGCGCCGCCGTCGCGACCAGCTCGACGCCTGGAACGTGCGCATCCGCTGGGCGGGTCGCCGCCCCCGCCTGTGGCGCAGCGTCATCAGCGAGCTCGAAGAGGCGCAAGCACGCACGGTCGGCAACACGGGCCTCACCCTGACAATGTGCGTCAACTACGGCGGTCGCATTGAGCTGGTGGATGCCGTACGAGCCCTCGCCGCCGACGTCAAGGCCGGGCGCCTCGACCCCGCCCGCATCAGCGAGCGCACGATCGCGCGCCACCTCTACGAGCCTGACCAGCCCGACGTTGACCTGTTCGTGCGATCGAGCGGCGAGCAGCGCACGAGCAACTTCATGCTCTGGCAGAGTGCTTATGCCGAGATGGTGTTTCTCAACACGCTGTGGCCCGACTTTCGGCGCCGACACCTCTGGGAGGCGATTGAGTCGTACGCAAGTCGTGATCGCCGCTTCGGCGGTGCAGTGGATGCTCCTACCGGTTGACGTTCTGCGTGACGTTGGGCCCGGCCCCCTTTGGCCGTCCCGGCCCACCGGGCCGTCCCGCCCCCCGGGCCGTCCCGCCCCCAGGGCCTTCCCGCCCACTCGCGCTCAGTAGACTTCTCGGCATTGCTTTACTCGGCGCCGGGCATCCAGCTCGGCCAGAACAGGAGACCCACCCGTGGCTGCACCCTCTCGGCTCGACAGCGTCATCGCGCTCGCCAAGCGACGCGGATTCGTCTTTCAGGCCGGTGAGATCTACGGGGGTTCGCGCTCAGCGTGGGACTACGGCCCCCTCGGCGTCGAGCTGAAGGAGAACATCAAGCGGCAGTGGTGGCGCGCGATGGTGCAACGCCGCGATGACGTCGTCGGGCTCGACTCGAGCGTCATCCTGCCCAAGCGCGTGTGGGAGGCATCCGGTCACGTTGACGTCTTCAGCGACCCGCTCGTCGAGTGCCTGAGCTGCCACAAGCGCTACCGCGCCGACCACCTCGAAGAAGAGTACGAAGAGAAGAAGGGCCGCGCTCCCGAGAACGGCCTGCTCGATATTGTGTGCGTGAACTGCGGTACCCGCGGGCAGTGGACCGAGCCGAAAGAGTTTTCGGGGCTGCTCAAGACGTACCTGGGCCCGGTCGAAGAAGAATCCGGGATGCACTACCTGCGCCCCGAGACCGCCCAAGGCATCTTCGTCAACTTCGCAAACGTGCTCTCGAGCGCGCGCATGAAACCTCCGTTCGGTATTGGCCAGATCGGTAAGAGCTTTCGCAACGAGATCACTCCCGGAAACTTCATCTTTCGCACGCGCGAGTTCGAGCAAATGGAAATGGAGTTCTTCGTCGAGCCGGGCACCGACGAAGAGTGGCACCAGTACTGGATCGACACACGCCTCGCCTGGTATGTCGGTCTCGGCATCAACGCCGACAACCTACGTTTGTACGAGCACGCCGCCGACAAGCTCTCGCACTACTCGAAGCGCACGGTCGACATCGAGTACCGCTTCGGCTTCACGGGCTCAGAGTTCGGTGAACTTGAAGGGATCGCGAACCGCACCGACTTTGACCTCAAGACCCACTCGGAGCATTCCGGTACCGACCTGTCGTACTTCGACCAGAGCAAAGAAGAGCGCTGGGTGCCGTACGTCATTGAACCCGCGGCGGGCTTGACCCGCTCGCTGATGGCCTTTCTCGTCGACGCGTATTACGAAGACGAGGCCCCCAACACGAAGGGCGGAGTCGACAAGCGCACGGTGCTGCGCCTCGACCGGCGTCTTGCTCCGATCAAGGTTGCGGTGCTGCCGCTCTCTCGTAACGAGCAGCTCTCGCCCGTTGCGCGCGAACTTGCCGACCGCTTGCGCCAGCACTGGAACGTCGACTTCGACGACGCCGGCGCGATCGGCCGCCGCTACCGCCGCCAAGACGAGATCGGCACGCCGTTCTGCGTCACGGTCGACTTCGACACCCTCGACGACCAGGCCGTCACGGTGCGCGAGCGCGACACGATGGAGCAGCAGCGCATCCCGCTCGCCACGCTCGAGGCGTACCTGGCGGGCGAGCTGCTCGGCTCGTAGTCCGCTGCCCGCCGACGCAAGCCCACCCACCCCACCCGCGTCGTCTCCACAATTCAGGAGTTCCGGCGCAGGAAAGAGCATCCACGGCCTGATGTCGGCGTGTCGACCGTCCCGCAGCCTTCTGAATCCTGAATTGTGGAGGTGCAGCAGGGGGCTGGCGTCCTTCACAGGCGACCGGGTTGAGCGGTTGAGCCCGCTTGCGAACGGCGGGCGCCCCGAGGCGTGCCTGCACATGCATCCTGCGGCGATGGATGCTGCTCACCTCGTCACCCGCCATGGCGGCGCCCTCGACCGACGCCGGCTGCGCGAGCTCGGCGCCACTGACCACGATCTGCGCCGAGCCCTACGCGCCGGAACGCTCAACCGCCCGCGCCGCGGCTGGTACTCGACCTGGGCCGAGCGTGACCCGCGGTTTCGCGCAATGCGCGTGGGTGGGCGCCTCACCGGCATGAGCGCGGTGGTCGCGCTCGGCGGATGGGTGTTCGGGGTGCATCCTCTGCACGTTGCCGTGCCCACGAATGCCGCACGTCTGCGCAACCAGTGGCGGCGCGATATTCGGCGGGTGGATGCCCCTGCCGACGGCGTCGTTGTGCAATGGATCGCGCCGGCGCACGACCGGGGCTCGTCGACCGGGGTCGTCGATGTGCTCGAGGCGCTCGAACTCGTGTGTCGAGTAGAGCCACTCGAGCAGGCAATCGCCGCGCTCGACTGGGCGCTCAAGACCGGGCGGATTGACCGCTTTGACCGAGCCGTACTCACCGAGGCGTTAGGCCCGCTCGGGGTGATGGTCGATCTCGCCGACGAGCGCTGCGAGTCTCTACCCGAGAGCTTCGCGCGCACGCGCCTGCGCGCCGCGGGCGTGCAGGTCACCTCACAAGTGCACTGGAAGGACGAGCTCGAGCGCATCGACCTCGTGATCGAGGGCGTGATCGCGCTCGAAGTCGATGGCGACGAGTTTCACCGCGATCGGTTCGAAGAAGATCGGGCGCGCGACCTCGAGCTGACCGAGGCGGGGTACCACGCGCTGCGTCCGAGTGCCCGACACGTGTTCGGCACCTGGTCTGCCGTGCAGGCCGCGGTGGTCCGGGCGCTGCAGGCGCACGGCATCCACGTGCATCTCCACAATTCAGGAGTTGCCGCACTCAAGCGTCCCGCGACACGCCGATGGGCAGCCGAGCAGCGGGCGAAACGCGTCCGGCCACAGGGCTGGCCGCGACCCGACTCCTGAATTGTGGAGGCAGCGCGCCCGACCAGAGCCCGGGAATACCGGCGCCACGGCTACGTTGGCCTCTGTATGAGCAACCCCATCGACGTGCAGATCTGGTCCGACGTGCAGTGCCCGTGGTGCTACATCGGCAAACGCAAGTTTGAGGCGGCTGTCGAGCAGTTCGACGGCGAGGTGCAGGTCACCTACCGCAGCTTCGAGCTCGCGCCCGATACCCCGGTCGACTTCGATGGCTCGCCGATCGAGTACCTCAGCCAGCGCAAGGGAATCGACCCTGCCCAGGCGAAGCAGATGGTCGATCGCGTGAGTGACGTCGCCACCAGTGTTGGACTCGAATACCACTACGACCGCATCCACCAGACGAACACGGTGCTCGCCCACGAGCTGCTGCACTTCGCAAAAGCTCACGGCCTGCAGGTCGAGCTGAAAGAGCGCCTGCTGCGCGCGTACTTCACTGAGGGGCGCCACATCGGTCGAGCCGATGAGCTCGCCTCGCTCGCATCAGACGTCGGTCTCGACCCGGATGCCGCCGCACAAGCCCTTGCGGAGCACACTTACCTTCCCGACGTCAAAGCCGACATGGCGCAGGCGGTGGCGTACGGCATCCAGGGCGTGCCGTTCTTCGTGATCGATGACAAATACGGCATCTCTGGTGCGCAAGATTCGGCATCGTTCCTGGCTGCGCTTCAGAAGTCGGCCGCCGAGCGCGAGTCGACTCCCGCCGAGGCAACATCATGACGACGGATGCGACGCCGAAGCCCTTCACCATGCTTGGCGACCCCGCCGCTGAGGCATGCGAGGGCGACGCCTGCCTGATCCCCACGCCTGCAGCGCCTATCGCCCCCGAGTAGGCGAGCTCGCGGCTGCTGCCGCAGTCGCGATCCCTGCGCCCGACCCGCTCGCTCACCTCCACAACTCAGGACTCAGGCGCATTCCCCGCCCGCGACACGCCGTGAGACCGCTCAACATCGAACGCTCGGGCGCGCAACTCCTGAATTGTGGAGAAAACCGAGCGCGGGGATGGCACACGCGGGGCGGTACAGGCCGCGCGCGCGATCTAGGGTGGGTCCATGAGCAACGGCGCCCCCATCAGAACGGGAATTATCGGTTTCGGACTCGCGGGTCGAGTCTTCCACGCCCCCTTCATGGCCACGAATCCCGCATTCGCCCTCACCGCGATCGCGACGAGCGACGCCGCCAGAACCGCGCAGGCGAAAGTCTCGCATCCCGGTGCCGAGATCATGTCGACGGATGCCCTCCTGAAGCGCGCCGCCGCCGGCGACCTCGACCTCGTGATTCTGGCCTCACCACCGCACACGCACCGCGAGCAGGCGATCGCAGCGCTGGAGGCCGGAGCCGCCGTCGTCATCGACAAGCCGTTCGTGCCCAGCGTCGCCGACGCCGAAGCGATCATCGCCGCCGCCGATGCCTCCCAGCGCCCGCTCACGGTTTTTCAGAACAGGCGGTTCGACGGCGACTTTCGCACGGTCACCCGCCTCGTCGAGAGTGGGGCACTGGGCACCGTGCACCGCTTCGAGTCAACGTTTGAGCGCTTCGGCGCCCCCAAGCGTGACCAGTGGCAGGGGCAGATCAGCGCGGCTCAGGGCGGCGGAATCCTCTTCGACCTGGGCAGCCACCTCATCGATCAAGCCCTCACCCTTTTCGGGCCCGCGACGCTCGAGGTCGCCGAGCTGCGTGCCGTGCGCGAGGGGCTCGGCAGTGAAGACGACGCGTTCATCTCGCTGCGGCACGACAACGGAGTGCGCAGTCACCTCACGATGAGCCGCGTGGCGGCACAGAGCGGCCCTCGGTTCCGCGTTCTCGGCGACGAGAGTGGTTACAGCGTGTATGGCCTTGACGGGCAAGAGCCCGACCTTAAGGCGGGTCGCTGGCCTGGCACCGATGGCTACGGCGAGACCCCGAAGGCCGAGTGGGGGCTGCTCGGGGTCGACAACGGTGAGCAGCCATTGACGCCCGTGCGCACCGAGGTCGGTGGCTACCCCGAGTTCTACGCGCACGTCGCGGCGAGCATCCTCGACGGCTCCCCGGTGCCGGTGGATGCCCGCAGCGCGCTGGAGACCGTGCGCATCATCGAGGCTGCGCACGCCCTCGCCGCCGCACCACACAGTGAATTGACCACCTGACGACCCCGCCCGGCGAGACCTGGGAGAATAGAACTCTCATGTCGACCGCAACCCTGCCCGAAGCCGCTACACCGGCGCCCACAGCAGCGCCGCTCAGCATCGGCCCGATCCCGCTGAGTGTTCCTGTCGTGCTCGCACCGATGGCGGGCATCACGAACACGGCGTTCCGTCGACTGTGCCGCGAGTACGGCGCGGGCCTGTACGTGAGCGAGATGATCACGAGCCGAGCCCTGGTGGAGCGCACGCCCGAGAGTCTGCGCCTCATCACGCACCATGAGAGCGAAACGACGCGCAGCATCCAGCTCTATAGCGTCGACCCAGTGACGGCGGGCGAGGCGGCGGCTTTTCTTGCGGGTGAGGGCCTCGCCGACCACATCGACATGAATTTCGGATGCCCCGTGCCCAAAGTCACCCGCAAGGGCGGGGGAGCCGCCCTGCCGTGGAAGCTCGAGCACTTTCGTCGCATCGTCGAAGCGACGGTCAAGGCTGCCGGAGATATTCCGGTGACGGTGAAGATGCGCAAGGGCATTGACGCCGACCACCTGACCTACCTCGAGGCGGCAAAGGCCGCCGAAGGTGCGGGTGTCGCCGCCGTGGCGTTGCACGCGCGCACGGCCGCCGACTTCTATTCGGGTAACGCCGACTGGGATGCGATTGGCACTCTCAAGCAGACCGTCACGAGTATTCCGGTGCTGGGCAACGGCGATATTTGGTCTGCCGAAGATGCCCTGCGCATGGTCGAGCAGTCGGGCTGCGACGGCATCGTGGTCGGGCGCGGCTGCCTAGGTCGGCCGTGGCTGTTCGGCGACCTCACTGCGGCGTTCGAAAACCGGCACCTGCGCATTCAGCCTGGCCTGGGCGAGGTGGGCGACGCGTTTCGTCGGCACGCCGAACTGCTGGTCGAGTTCTTTGACGACGAAGGGCGGGCTTGTCGCGACATTCGCAAGCATGTCGCCTGGTACTTCAAGGGCTACCCCGTCGGCGGCGAGCTGCGCGCGCGCCTCGCGGCCGTCGAGAGCCTGCAGCAGATGGATGACCTACTCGGCGAGCTGGAGCGCGACCAGCCGTATCCCGGCGCTCCGGCCGAGGGCCAGCGCGGTCGCGCGGGCACCCCGAAAAAGCCGTCGCTGCCCGACCGCTGGCTCGAGAGCCGCGAGCTCAGCGGAGCCAGCCGCGCAGAAGTCACCGCTGCCGAACTACACCACTCGGGCGGCTAAGCGTGCACGACGACCTCACGCCGGGCTATGCGCCGGTGGATGCCGAACGCTGGCTGCCCGAAGACCACAGCAGCCGCCGCAGCGACTTCGCACGCGACCGGGGCCGACTTCTGCATTCGAGCGCCCTCAGACGCCTCGCCGCGAAGACCCAGGTGCTGAGCCCCGCTGCGGGCCTCGACTTCGCCCGCAACCGCCTCACGCACTCGCTGGAGGTTGCGCAGGTGGGGCGCGAGCTCGCAACAAGCCTCGGACTCGATCCCGACGTGGTCGACACGGCGTGTCTCGCCCACGATCTCGGGCATCCACCTTTTGGCCACAACGGCGAGCGCGCGTTGAACGAGTGGGCCGCCGACATCGGCGGCTTCGAGGGCAACGCGCAGACCCTGCGGCTGCTCACGCGCATCGAACCGAAGGTCATCGGGCCCGACGGCCACAGCTACGGGCTCAACCTCACGCGCGCAAGCCTCGACGCGAGCACGAAGTACCCGTGGCCGCAATCACAGGGAATCGCTGACCCGAGCGGGCGCAGCAAGTTCGGCTTCTACGACGATGACGCGGCTGCCTTTGAGTGGATGCGCGGCGGCTCGCCCGACCGGGTGCGCTGCATTGAAGCTCAGGTCATGGACTTGAGTGACGACATCGCCTACAGCGTGCACGATTTCGAAGACGCCGTTGTGAGCGGATATCTCGACGTGCCGGCGCTCAGTGCTCGTGTCGACCACGACGCGCTTGTTGAGGCCATGTTCGAGTGGATCGGCGGCGAAATCAGCCACGACGAACTCATCGCCGCTTTCGACCGGCTTGATCACCTCGAGGCGTGGATTGAGACGTGGGACGGCTCGCGGCGCGATCTCGCGCGGCTCAAGAACCTCACGAGCCAGCTGATCGGCCGGTTTGCGCACGAGGCTGTGCACGCGACGCGCGCCGCGCATCCCGTCGGCTCGCTCGCGCGATTCGGCGCTGATGTCGTTGTGCCGAGCGAGACGCAAGCCGAGATTGCCGTGCTCAAAGGCATCGTCGCGGCGAACGTTATGTCGACCAACTCGCGACAGCCGATCTACGCGCGCCAGCGCGCGCTGCTGGCTGAGCTCGCAGATGTTCTTTGGCAGACGGGCCCGACTGAGCTCGACCGGGCTTTCGCGGATGACTTCGCGGCGGCGGGCGACGACGCTGCCCGGCGACGAGTGATCGTCGACCAGGTGGCCTCGCTCACCGACCAAAGCGCCATGACGTGGCATGAGCGCATCGTCACGTGACATGGGTGGGTGCAGAATCGGGCTCAGCGGCGCGGGCCTAGAATCGGCCCTGTGGCAGGCCTGATTCGACGCAGCGACATCGACGAGGTCAGGTCGCGCACGAATTTGGGCGACATCGTCGGTGACTACGTCACGCTCAAGAGCGCGGGCGTCGGTTCGATGAAAGGCCTTTGCCCGTTCCATGACGAGCGCAGCCCAAGTTTTCACGTGCGGCCGCAGGTGGGTTTCTACCACTGCTTCGGCTGTGGCGAGGGTGGCGACGTTTTCACTTTCTTGCAGAAGATGGATCACGTCACCTTCCACGAGGCAGTTGAGCGGCTAGCCGGGCGGCTGGGCTACGCACTGCACTATGAAGACGGAGGGTCTGCCCCCGACCAGGGCAACCGCAGCCGCTTGCTTGCCGCCAATGCAGCCGCCGAGCTGTTCTTTCGTGACCAACTCGGCACCGCAGCAGCCGAGCCCGCCCGGCAATTTCTCGGAGAGCGAGGCTTTGACTCCATCGCTGCAGTGCGCTTCTCGATCGGTTTCGCCCCGAACTCGTATGACGCGCTCGGCGACCACCTACGCACCCTCGGCTACACGCAAGAAGAACTCCTCGCCTCCGGGCTCCAGGGCCAAGGCGACCGCAAGCCTTACGACCGCTTTCGCGGGCGACTGGTCTGGCCGATCAAAGACGTCACCGGTCAGACCCTCGGGTTCGGCGCACGCAAGTTGCTGGAAACCGACCAAGGGCCGAAGTACCTCAACACGCCCGAGACTCCCGTCTACAGCAAGTCGAAGGTGCTCTACGGCCTTGATCTTGCCAAGCGCGACATCGCCCGGGGCAAGCAAGTGGTCGTCGTCGAGGGTTATACCGACGTCATGGCCTGTCACCTCGCGGGCATCACCACTGCCGTGGCCACCTGCGGCACCGCTTTCGGAAGCGACCACATCACGATCATCCGTCGCGTGATGGGCGATGTTGATAACCGCGACTCGCACGGGCTCGGAGAAGTGGTATTCACTTTCGACCCCGACGAGGCGGGCCAGAAGGCCGCCACTCGCGCCTTTGCCGACGAGCAGCGGTTTGCCGCCCAAACCTACGTGGCGGTCGCACCCGACGGTCTCGACCCGTGCGACCTTCGACTGCACCGTGGTGACGACGCTGTGCGTCTGCTTATCCAGAGTCGCAAGCCTATGTACGAGTTCATGGTTCGCCGCCAACTCGACCTGTTCGACCTCGAGACCGTCGAGGGCCGCGTGGCCGCTCTGCGCGCTACCGCGCCCATCGTCGCAGGAATCCGCGACGAGTCACTGTCGATTGGCTACACCCGTACGCTCGCCGGCTGGATCGGCATGGATCCCGCCGAGGTGGGCCAGGCCGTGCGTGTGGCCCGACGCGCTCCCGCTAGAACTGCGACGACGCGACCTCCGGCCGCAGCGCCGGGAACAGCGCCGCGAACAGCGTCGGAAGCAGCGCCGGGCACCGAGCCCCCGCGCATCCCGGTCGGCGACGCGTCGGCGGCGATGGCTGAGGCGATGGTGCCCACGATCGGCATCGCCCAGCTGCCCAACGACCCGGTGACACGGCTCGAGCGAGAGCTCCTCATGGCGCTGCTTCAGCATCCCGACGAGATTCCGCTCGAGACGGCGCGCCGGGCCCTGCACACCACTTTCAGCCAACCCGCGCTCGCAACCGTGCGCGATGCGCTACTCGCGGCGATCGACGCCTATGGTTCGAGCGAGTGGGCGCGCCGCGTGGCCGACGAAGCGCCGCCCGCGTTTAGCCCTCTCGTCACCCAGTTGGCGATCGCGCCCCTTCCCATTCGCGAGGGCTTTGCTGCCGAGTACTGCCAGGGCGTCACGACATCGCTGATTGAACGCGACCTGCTGCGTCGCAAGACCGAGTTGTTGGGCGCCTTGCAACGCACCGATGCGGCGGCCGAGCCGGAGCGCTACCGGTCGGTGCAACGCGAGCTTGTCGAGCTCGAGGCAGAGCGTCGCCGCGTTCGCGGAGACTAGGATCTCTCGCGTGACAGAACCCGCCGTACGAGCCCGCGATCTCAGCCTTCGCTACAGCGCGGGCGCTGGCAGTCGCGCGGTGCAAGCAATATCGGGGTTGAGCCTTGACATCGCGCCGGGCGAGACGCTCGCGGTGATCGGCGACGCGGGCAGCGGCAAGAGTACGCTGGCGCGAGTGATTGCGGGCTACACCTCGCGCAGTGTTCCGCGCGGCGTTAAGATCGTCGGGGGCGCCCTGAACGTGCTCGGCATTGACGTACGCCGGCTCGGCCGCCACGGCGACGACGAGCTCGCCCTGCGCGTCGGCTACGTTCCCCAAGACGCCGGTCTCGTGCTCGATCCGCACCTGACCGTGGGTGAGAACGTTGCCGTTCCGCTGTTCCAGCGGGATCGTACCTTTTCGAGGAAGCTCGCCGGCGGCGTCGTCGCCGAGTCGATCGATGCGATGCACTTGACCCTCGCGACGATTCCGAAGTACCCGCACGAGCTCAGCCGCGGTCAACGGCAGCGCGTCGCCATCGCGCGCGCCCTCGTGCTTGACCCCGAGTTGCTTGTCGCCGATGAGGCAACCGCGGGCATCGATGCCACGGTGAGGGGCACGATCCTGAGTCACCTCGCCGAGGTGCAACGCCGCCGCGGTTTTGCGGCCTTCATCGTCAGTAGTGAGATCGGCGAAGTGCGCCGACTCGCCGGTCGACTGGTCGTGCTTCATCGAGGCACGATCGTGGGGATGGGCGGCGTCGATGACGTACTCGACGGCCCCAGTCATCCATATGTCCACCGCCTGGCAGAGCTGTCGCGCGCCCGAGCGTGAGTCACTCCGCTGGGCCGAACGCGAGAGCGGCATCCGTGACCCAGCCCGACCGCATGACCCCTTCCGCAACCTTCTCTCCCGATGCGGTCTTCCTGCTGACCAACCAGCATCACGACCCGGTCTCGGGCAACGGTCGAGTTCCCGAGCGGCGCCCCCTGCCAGGCGAGATCGCCGTGCTGCCGCAGGCCTCAGAATTTTTCGCCGCGGCGGTCACAGCAGGCGGGGGGGTCATCGGCGAGCTCGGCCCCCACACGCGTGCTCTCGTCTGGCTGAGCGAGAAGCGGGCCGATGAGCTCACCGAAATCTTGCAGCAGTACCCCGGCATCGGTTGGGTGCAGTTGCCCTGGGCTGGTGTCGACGGCTTCGCCGAGGTGCTCGCGCGCTACGCCGATGGGTCTGGCCCGCTCTTCACGAGTGCCAAAGGTGCCTATGCTGAGCCGGTCGCGGAGCACGCAGTAGCGCTCACGCAGGCGGTGCTGCGCGAACTGGCTCCCAAGGCCAGAGCCGCTCGTTGGGCACCCGTGCGCACCGGGCTCTCGCTGTATGGCCGGCACGTCGTGATCGTCGGTGCGGGAGGCGTTGCGATTGAGCTAATCCGTCTGCTACAGCCCTACCGCGTGAGGATCACCGTTGTGCGTCGCACCCCGGGCCCGCTGGCGGGCGCCGATCGCACGGTGACGACCGACGACCTTCACGACGTGCTTCCCAGTGCCGACGTGCTCATCCTCGCCGCGGCTTCGACGGGCGAGACCCGCGCGCTGATCGGTGCCGTCGAACTGGCGCTGCTCCGGCCGACCGCGGCCCTCGTCAACATTGCGCGGGGTGCGCTCGTCGATCAGGATGCCCTCGCTGAGGCCCTGGGTGAGAAGCGGTTGCTCGGCGCGGGCCTCGACGTGACGAGCCCCGAGCCGCTCGAAGACGAGCACGCGCTGTGGCGCGAGCCGCGATGCGTCATCACCTCGCACTCCGCCGACACGCCCGAGATGACCGCCCCGTTGCTGGCGCGCCGCATCACCGGGAACGTGCGGGCCTTCCTCGGCGACAGTCGCTTTGTGGGAATCGTTGACCCGGCCGCGGGTTACTGAGCGCACAACCACCCCGCGCGATTCTGATAGGTTGGCATGGCTGTTTCAGCGATCCTCGATAGCTCAATTGGCAGAGCAGCCGGCTGTTAACCGGCAGGTTCTTGGTTCGAGTCCAAGTCGGGGAGCCACGTCTCCTCTATTCCCGCGCGTCGTCATTAGGGGTGCGCGGCGTCGTCTCCGTTCGAGAGGGGCCTCCTCAATGCCAGCCTGGGTAACCGAGAATGCGACGATGCTGGTGGTGGTACTCGCTGCATCCACCGCTCTGCTCATCGTGCTCGATCTGGTTCTGCTTGCCGCGTGGCTACGCGCCCGCGCCCGCGCTCGCCGCACGACATTTGACCGTGCCGCAGCTGAGCGCCAACGCATCGACCTCGAATTGGGCCTTGCCGAGCAGACAGGGCGGCTGCGCATCATCCGTGAACTGCACGAAGTGTCGGTGCACGCGCTTTCGGTCATCATCAGCCAGGCCGACGGCGCTCGATATGCGGCCTCGGCCGATGCGTCGGCGGCTGCTCGTGCCGCCACCGCAATCGCCGAGTCGGCTCGCACAACCTTGGGTGATTTACGGCGCGTCATGGGTCTCGCGCGCGAGGGAGAGGCGAGCGCTTCGCCCCAGCCCCGCTTAAAGTCGACACGAGAGCTGTTCGCGGTGATGCGCGAGAGTGGGCTCGAAGTCGAGTTCGACGAGTCAGGCGAGTCGTTCGACCTGAATCAGGGTGCCGAGCTCGCCATCTACCGCATCCTGCAAGAAGCCCTCGCGAACGCGCTGAGCTATGGAGGGCCGTCAACCGAGGCGCGGGTGAGCTTCACCTGGGGTTCCGAGGGACTCCACGTGAAGGTCGACGACGACGGAATCCGGGCTTCGGCACGGCGGGAGGGTCTCGACCCTAACGACGCGAGTGCCGTCGGCTACACGATCGATGACGACCTCAAAGCACTCACCGACGAGCCGACGGGGCGAGGAATCAGCGAGATGCGGTCGCGTGCCGAGCTCTACGGCGGCATTCTTACGGCGTCGACCGTGCCGGGAGTCGGCTTCTCGCTGTCGGTTGTCTTTCCAGCCCTGCGGTTTCACAATGGCGTCCACGGGGTGAAACTGGAGCACTCGTGACGTCACGCGCAGCTGCCCGGCCGCCGGCGATCGCGTTCTGGCTTTCATTCGTCGCGAGCCCGCCGGTGTCATCCTGATGGATTTGCATATGCCCCGCGTCAACGGTCTCGCCGCGAGCGGGCGTCTTCGCGGTCGCATACAAAGACATCGAACCCGAGTCCCTGATCGAGATCGTGCGTGCCGCCGGCGCCCGGGGCTCATCCACGACACTCTCACATGAGCGCCCAGGCTGAGCGCAGAGCCGCCTGGCGCGCATCCCTCGCGGTCGGTCTGGCGGTTTCGGCGTACGGCATTTCATTCGGCGCTCTCGCGGTGGCGTCGGGTCTTGATATCTGGCAGGCCTGTGTATTGAGCCTCGTGATGTTCTCCGGCGGCTCTCAGTTCGCGCTCATCGGCGTTCTCGCTTCGGGCGGAGTGGCGGCCGGTCCTGCGGCAATCGTGGGTGCCACTCTGCTGGGTTTGCGCAATGGCCTCTACGCGATCCGTGTGTCGCCGATTATCGGCCCGGGATGGCCCAAGCGGCTGCTTGCCGGGCATCTCACGATCGACGAGTCCACGGCCGTCGCCACGGCGCAGCCCACCCTCGAGGGCCAGCGCGTGGGCTTCTGGGCAACCGGCGCCATCATCTACGTCGGCTGGAACCTCATGACGCTCCTGGGCGCCGTGCTTGGCAATCTTCTCGGCGACGTGCGGCAGTTTGGGCTGGATGCGGCCGCTGGCGCGGCCTTCCTCGGCCTTGTGTGGCCTCGCCTGATAGCTCTGCAGCCCGTCGTCGTGGCGGTCGGAGCAGCCGTTGTTGCGGCGGTGCTACTTCCTGCCCTTCCCCAGGGCGTGCCAGTTTTGGTCGCCGCCCTGGTCGCCGTCGCAGTCGGTGTGCCGAACCAGTTCGGCACACGGCCGCGCTCGGGCGATCCCATCTCGGGGGAGGCCAGACTATGACCCTCTGGCAGATCATCTTGCTCGCCTCGATTCTGGTGCTCGGCATTAAGCTGCTCGGCTACGTGGTGCCACCCCGCGTGCTGCAGGCACCAACAGCGGCGCGCACAGCCGAGCTCACAACAGTGGCTCTACTGTCGGCTCTCATCGTCGTACAGACAATTGGCGTCGGTCAGGGCGTCGTGATCGACGCGCGGCTTCCGGCGCTTGGCGTCGCGGCTGGGTTGTTCGCCCTGCGGGTGCCGTTCATCGTGGTGATCGTCGCCGCGGCAGCGACTGCTGCGGCGATCCGCGCGATGGGGTGGAACTAGCCATCGTCGAGTGACCTCGTCAGTGGGGCAGATTAGTCGTCGAGGTGGTCGCGGCCGGGAAGCCAATTCTGGCCGGGCGTGCCCCACGAGCGCTTGCGGATCGCCTTTGCTGCTGCGCGATTGTGCGGGTGGGCCAGCCTATCCACGTACAGCACTCCATCAAGGTGGTCGTACTCATGTTGGAAGATACGGGCAAGCCAGCCGGTGGCATCGATTTCGTACGGCACGCCCTCCAGGTCTATCGCCCGCAGTAGGGCGCGCTCCGACCGCAGCAGCGGAAAACGTTCGCCAGGAACAGAGAGGCAGCCTTCCGAGTCCGACTCTTCGTCCGCCTCGCCCACGGGTGCGGGACTCACGAGAAGCTCGGGATTGATCGCGACGCCACGCCAGCGCACGGCATCGTCATCGGTCCAGTCGAAGATGAACAATCGCGCCTCGATCCCCACCTGCGGCGCGGCGAGACCCACCCCGGGCGCGGCCTCCATGGTCGCGAACATGTCGGCAACCAACTCGCGAACATGGTCGTTGATCACGTCAATCTCACCGGCGACGGAGTGGAGCACGGGGTCGCCGATGATGCAGATCGAAAGCGCGGCCATTCATCCAGAATATCGGCGACCTGCGGGGTAGATTGACCGGGTGCCGCCCGAGCTGAGTGACCTGACCGAGCAGATCACTCTCACCCCCTACCAGTCAATCGGAATCCCCATCGCCCTTGTCGGCGCGGTGTTCTTGTCTCTCGGCGCGCAGTTCCAACATCGCGGTGTCACTCGGGTCGAGGCGAGTCATGGCAGTGGCGAGAAGGCCGGGCTGAGCTTCGGCCAGTTGCTGCAACTGCTCGCCCGCCCGTCATGGGTCATCGGCACTCTCATGCTCGGGCTCGCGGTCCTGTTCCAGCTCACGAGCCTGGGGTTCGCACCACTCATCGTTGTGCAGCCTCTTGGGGTCGTCGCGCTCGTGATCACTGCAGTGGTCAACGCGCGCGTGTCGCGCATCAAGCTTGATCGGCACGCCATCCGTGCCATTGCGATGTGCGTCAGCGGCGTCGGCATCTTTGTGGCAATCGCCGCCGTGTATGCCATAGAGAACGAGATCACCGAGATTCAGTTGCTCATCGTTCTCGGCATTCTTGGTGTCGTGACGGCGGCGTTCGGCGTCGCCTTCGCGTTTGCCCGCCGCCACGTCGGTGCGATGTTTTACATCATCGGCGCTGGCGTGCTGTTTGGGTTCGTCGCGACGCTTGCCAAAGTCATCATCAACCGCATCCTCAACAACAACTTTGAGGGGCTCACGGTCGTCGCCATCGTGGCGCTGCTCGCTTCGGCCGCCCTGGGGGGCTACTTCGTGCAGACGGCCTACTCGGTGGGCTCGCCCGACCTCGTGATCGCGGGCCTCACGGTCGTTGATCCGCTCATTGCTGTGCTCATTGGCGTGATCGTGCTGGGCGAAGCATCCCTCATCCCCCCCGCATTCGCGATCGTTGCCGCGGTTGCGGGCGTGGTGGCGATCTTGGGCGTGCTCCAGCTGGCGAAACATCATCCACAAACTCACCGTTGAGAGACACTGTCGAGGGACACCGTTGAGAGACGTGCCTGCCCACCTGGCCGGGCTCGGCTGCGGTACCGTAGACCGCAGGTATTCCTCTTGTCCCCGGCGCGCTCGCGTTCATTGTTGAGCAGCGCCGACCACCGAGAAGCAAGGGTCACCCACAGTGGTTGATGTTCCGCACGACAGCGGCTCTACCAGCCGACCGCTCCGAGTTCTGATCGGCGGCGACACCTTCGGCCCCGACGTCAACGGAGCTGCCAAGTTCGCAGAGCGACTCGCCGCTGGCCTCGTTGAGCGCGGTCATGAGGTGCACATCGTGGCACCCGATGCCGAAGACGGCCCCAATGTAACGCGTACCGAGGTGCACGAAGACCAGCCGATGACGGTGCACCGGCTGCGCTCGTGGCGCTGGTACCCCCACCCGTGGCTTCGTTACGCACTACCCTGGCGCATCGAGCAGAATGCGGCGCGCATTCTCGACGCCGTCAAGCCCGACGTCGTGCACTTTCAATCGCACATCGTCGTGGGGCGCGGTCTGGCGCGCCAGGCCGTCAAGCGGGGCATTCGTCTCATCGGTACCAACCACTTCATGCCCGAGAACGCTCTTCAGTTCACCCCTTTTATTGGCGTATTTCGAGAGCCCGCGATCCGTGCGGCCTGGAAAGCAGCCGGTCGTACTTTCGGGCTTGCTGAGGCCGTGACGACCCCCACGCGCAAGGCGGCTGACTACCTTGAGCGCTACACCGAGCTCACTGACGTGCATCCCATCAGTTGTGGCCTGCACATCGACCACTACACGCCCAATCTGGCGCCACGCACCGAGAACGTCGTGCTGTTTCTCGGTCGTATCGAGGCCGAGAAGCACATTGAAGAGCTACTCCGCGCAGTGGCAAAGCTCGACCCTGAGCTCGATGTGAAAGTCGAAGTCATCGGCGACGGCGAGCAGCGCCCTGCGCTCGAAAAGCTCGCCGCGCAACTCGGCATCGCACATCGCGTCCACTTCGCAGGCCATGCGCCCGAGTCGTACCTGAAGCAGCAGCTGACCCGGGCATCCGTCTTCGCGATGCCCTCACGGGCTGAGCTGCAGTCGATTGCCACGATGGAGGCGATGGCGTCAGGCCTACCTGTCATTGGGGCCAACGCGATGGCCCTGCCGCACCTCATTCACGACGGTGAGAATGGGTTCTTGTACGAGCCGGGCAACGTCGACCAGTTCGCAGCCCTGCTCACCCGCGTATTCACGATGCCGCATCACGATTTGCTCGAATTGAAGCGCGAAAGCCTACGCATCGTGCAGGCACACGACATCAACCGCACGCTCGACACGTTCGAGGCGCTCTACCGCGGTGAATCTGTGGTCGACCCGGTGGATGACTCCGCCGCCGCCGTCGCTCCCTGATCGCGCCCCCTGTAGTCGGTAGAGTGGCCGTGCGCCGCGTCGCCGCGGGGCACGGGGCGGTAGCTCAGCTGGTCAGAGCAGTGGACTCATAATCCATCGGTCACGGGTTCAAGTCCCGTCCGCCCTACTCGACCGTGGCCGTCGCACGGTCTGGCAAAGGAAGAGCGTGCATGACGCAGTCGATCGATCAGGGGATGCCGCGGCTCGCGGTGCTCAATCTGACAGCCGCGGCACTTCACATCGCTGCGGCAATCGCGCTGCTCACCGTGCGCGCGCCGAACTCGCTCCTCGCCCCGGTTCAGCTGTCGCTCTACTCGAATCAGACCGAGCCGTTTGCCGCCGTTGACTTTGCGGCCGCTGCGGCGGTCGTGGCGCTCATCGCCGCCGCAGCCCGACTGATCGTGCTCGTTCCCGCGGTGCGAACCTTCTATGAGCGGGGCCTGCGAGAGGGCCGCCACCCCATTCGATGGATCGAGTACTCGCAGACGGCGGGCATCACCACGTTCTTGGTCGCGCTGGCCAACGGGGTCGCCGAGGCGGGAGCGCTGATCCTCGTCTATGCGGTCGCCGCTGGCTCGGTCATGCTGCTGTGGCTACAGGATCGCTCGACCGTGACGGGCGCTCGCGGCTTGCTGCCATTCAGCATTGGGGCGGCGATTGCGATCGTGCCCTGGGGGGTCATAGCCCTCTACGAACTCGTGGGGTTGCTCACTGGATCACCGCTATTGCTACTCGGTCGTATGGTCACTCTCGCCTTGCTCATCATCGCTGCCGCTCAGTGGGTGAACGTGTGGCTCGACCATCAGCAACGCTCTGCCTGGGCCTCGCCCGTGATGGCGGAACGGGTGCACATTGGCCTGGCCCTGGCGACCTCAGGAGTATTTCTGGCCCTTATGCTGCTCGCACCTATCGCCTGACCGGAAGAATGGATGCTGTGACCGAGATCGCCGAAACCACCCCCGCGGCCTCGTCGACGCCCGCCGAGCGGTACGGCGTGTTCCGTGAGCGTCGCGCGCTGGTCGCAGTGCAGCCACAAGGCCCACTCGCGCTCGTCAACACTCAGTGGGTCGGCGACGATCAGACGATCTGGGGCGTGCCGGGGCGTTGGGCTCCCGGCCCCGAGGGGCAGGGTGGCTTGCAGGTGACCGCCGCCGCCGTGGACGGCATCCACGTCGATGGAATCCTGGTTGACGGAACCGTACACGTGCGCGGCAAAGACTCTCCCAGCCCATCGGCGGTTAAGTTCGACGACCACACCACGGGCTTTGTGATCGCGGGTGACGATGGGCAGTATGCGCTTCGGGTCTGGGATTCGACGAGCGAAGGCATCGAAAACTTCGGGGGAATCGACGCTTTCGAGTACGCACCCGAGTGGGTTGTTACCGGCACGTTCCGGGAGATCGAGGGCGGGTCGGTCGTCGGCTTCGAGCACCTCAAAGACGATGGCAAGACCCGCGGTGAAGTTGTGCCCGGTGAGATTCGGTTCACGCATGACGGCGTTGAATATGACGTCGCGGCTTTCAAGTCGGGGCGCGCGCTGCAGCTCGTCTTCGCTGATGCCACGAACGGTGACGACAGCTACAGCGTCGGCCGTTTTCTGTTCCTCGCGCCCAACCCTGACGGCACGATCACGCTCGACTTCAACACCGCGATTCTTCCGCCGTGCGCCTTCAGTTACGCGTTCAACTGCCCGTTACCCCCGAAGCAAAACCGCTTTCCGTTCCGTGTCGAGGCCGGCGAGAAGAACGTGCTCGCCGCCGACGGTTCGCTACTGCACTAGGCGCCCAGCCGTCGCCGCTCGGTCGCAGCTCAGTCGCGTCGCCGTCGCCGCGCAGAATTCGGCCGCTGCATCGCGGTGTCGCTGGGCGGCGGCAGACTGAGGGCATGCACATCGTTGTCGACCGCCGGCCCGACGGGGTCGCGCTCATCGACGATGACGGCAGTGAGACGCTCGTGCCCGAGCCTCGCCTGCCGGCGGCTGTCGCTGAACGAGAGGTCGAGCATCCGCGCTGGGTATGGACAAGCACGGTGCAGTGGTACCCGCCCCTGCTCGAGGCCGGTGTGCGGGTAGACCGCTGTTACGACTTGAAACTCGTTGATGCGATCCTGGCCGGAATCGCTGGCCGCGCACCCCGCCGCGACTGGGGCAGCGCCCCGGCGCCCTCCCGTGGCGACACGCTCTTTGACCTGGACGGGGCGGCGGATGCGGCGCACGCCATATCGGCACTCGCCGCGTGGGAGTCACAACAGGCCGCGATCGCGGCTCATAGCGAGCCGACGAAACTTACCCTGCTTGTCGCGGCTGAGTCAGCGGGTGCCCTGGCTGCGGTCGAGATGCGGCACGCTGGCCTGCCGTGGGATGCCGCGGCGCACGACACCCTGCTGACCAAGGCGCTCGGCCCTCGCCCCCCGCCGGGCCAGCGGCCGGCGCAGCTTGAAGCGCTGGCACACGACGTCGAACAGCTCCTCGGTGTGGGGCCAGTGTCGATCGACTCGCCGCCCGCGCTTGTCTCGGCGCTGCGCCGCGCGGGGCTCGAGGTGGCGACCACTCGATCGGGCGAGCTGAAGCGAATTGATCACCCAGCGATGGCTCCGCTCCTGCAGTACAAGACGTTGAGCCGCTTACACACCGCTAACGGTTGGAACTGGCTCGACGAGTGGGTGCGCGAGGGCCGGTTTCGCCCGACGTTCGTTCCCGGCGGGGTGGTCACGGGTCGCTGGGCCTCAGATGGCGGCGGAGCACTGCAACTGCCCAAACAGGTGCGACCCGCGGTGCATGCCGACGATGGCTGGGCGCTCGTGGTTGCCGATGCAGCGCAGCTCGAGCCCCGCATCCTGGCGGCGCTTTCGGGCGATGCGGCGATGGCGGCCGCTGGCGCCGATGGTGACCTCTACGCGGGCATCGTCGCGAGCGGGGCAGTGGTCACGCGTGAGCATGCAAAGGTAGGAATGCTCGGTGCCATGTACGGCGGCACGACCGGTATTAGCGCGCAGGTTCTCCCGAGGCTGGCGCGCTCATTTCCGCGGGCGATCGGCTACGTCGAGGCGGCCGCACGTGCGGGCGAGCGCGGCGAACGGGTAAGTACGCGACTCGGTCGCACCTCGCCCGCACCCCCGACCTCGTGGCGCGAGCAGCAGTCGGCGGCGGTCGCCGAAGGCGCAGCAGAGTCTGTTGTGCGCTCGGCCCGCTCGGCCGCGCGCTCGTGGGGTCGCTTCACCCGCAACTTCGTCGTGCAGGGAACAGCGGCCGAGTGGGCGTTGGCCTGGATGGCCGGGGTGCGCCGCCGGCTGTGGAAGCCCGACGCTGGACCAATCGAGTCGCAGCCGCACCTCGTCTTTTTCGTGCACGACGAACTCATCGTGCATAGCCCTGTTGACCGCGTTGCTGAGGTTGAGCATGCCCTTCACGAGGCCGCTATCGATGCCGGCCGCATCGTATTCGGGGTGACACCAGTGACGTTCCCGGTCACTGTGGCTGCCGTGCAGCGCTACAGCGAAGCGAAGTAGCAGGCGGGCGCGCCCCCGCGCACCCGGTCAGGCGGGCGGATGCGCCGCCTCGGCGGCCCGCCGCCCCCGACGGCGCCGATCGGTGCGCAGGGTCCATGGCTCGACCTCGGGCAGCGAGTCGAGCCAGGCGAGGGCGGCGGACTGAAGCAGCCGAGAAGCGTGCTGAGCTGCGGCCTGCGCGGCACCGCCTGTGGGATCAGCCACTTCGTCACTTGCGCCGCGCCGCGGTGCCCAGAGTCGGTGATAGTTACGCACGAGCACGGCAACGTGATCGCCCGGCAGTGACAGGGCAAGCAATACGCGCTCGACCATGTCGTGCCAGTCGGCCAAGTCGGGCTCCGTGAGGTGCATCCGCGCCTCAATGACCCCCGCATCGGTCAGAGCGTAGAGAGGCAAATTGTCGGGGGTGCTCCCCGCGCTTTCGATGAGTCCGTCGCGGCGCAGTCGGTCGAGTGTTGAGTAGACCTGCCCCACGTTGAGCGGCGCGTCTCGTCGAGTTCGCTCGACCACCTCGGCGTGAAGTTGATAACCGTAGGCGGGGCCGAGCGTAAGGACCGAGAGAAGCGAGTGCCGCAACGTCATGACTCAACACTATTCGGCGTATGCATTCTGAGTAACTATCAGCGCACAATTCACCCGATCGTCACCTGGCGAATCACAGCCTTGTGATTCACGAGCATTCTGCGTCATACTTAGCGCAGGCGGGCAACCGCTTCAACTGAACACGTCACGCATTCCGTTCACTAGGTCGATGGGGAAGTCGCACCTGAACGAAACGGAGTGAACAGTGGCTACTGCAACGGCTCGCGGAGTGATTTATGTGCACTCCGCTCCTCGCGCGCTCTGCCCCCACATTGAGTGGGCCGCGGGTCGCGCTATTGATCGCGCCGTGAATTTCGCGTGGATCGATCAGCCCGTGCTCAAGGGCACACTGCGCACCGAGTTCGTCTGGGAGGGCGAGCGCGGCACCGGCGCCAAGATCGCGAGTGCATTGCGCGGTTGGGAGCACTTGCGGTATGAGGTGACGGAAGACGCGGGTCTGGGCACAGATGGCGGTCGCTGGATGCACACGCCTGACCTTGGCATCTACTACTCGCAGACCGACACCATCGGCAACACCGTCATACCCGAAGACCGAATTCGCTATGCGATTGAAGTGGCCGGCTCGAACACCCTTGAGCTGCACCGCGAGCTGCGCCTTGCCCTTGGCCAGTCGTGGGATGACGAACTCGAGCCCTTTCGGCACGCCGGCGACGGCGCGCGCGTGGTCTGGTTGCACCGCGCAGGGTGATCAGCAGCGCGGGGTGACCAGTAGCGCAGGGTGACCGGCAGCGCAGTCCAACCCGCCGAGGCGCCTCAGCCTTCGTACGTGCGGAACGCGACCACCGAGTTGTGGCCACCGAACCCGAATGAGTTCGAGATGGCGAGCAGTGGCCCATCGCCGAGCGCACGCGGCGACGTGACGACATCGAGTGGAATCGCTTCGTCTTGGTTGTCGAGGTTGATCGTCGGAGGAGCCGTGCGCTCGTGCAGCGCCAAGATGGTGAAGACGGCTTCGAGGGCGCCAGTGCCGCCGAGGAGGTGACCCGTCGAGGCCTTGGTGGCGGATACGGGGATCTGCTTCACGCGGTCACCAAACACCCGGTGTAGCGCGTTGTACTCGGCAATGTCGCCCACCGGGGTCGAGGTGGCGTGCGCGTTAATGTGCGACACGTCATCGGGCGTCGCTCCGGCTTGCGCGAGCGCCGCGAGCACGGCGCGAGCTGCTCCTGAGCCTTCGGGATCGGGTGCGGTGATGTGGTACGAGTCGCTCGTGACGGATCCGCCCGCGAGCTCGGCGTAGATGCGCGCGCCGCGAGCGAGAGCGTGCTCTTTCGTCTCGAGCACGATCGCGGCCGCGCCTTCGCCGAGTACGAAGCCATCGCGGTCGACGTCGTAGGGCCGCGAAGCGGCAGCGGGGTCGTCGTTGCGCTTGGAGAGTGCCTGCATCGCGGCGAAAGCGGCGATGGGCAGTGGATGCACGACCGCTTCGGTGCCACCAGCGACGACAATGTCGGCAAGACCCTGCTGTAGGTGCTCGTAAGCGTTGGCGATGGCTTCGGTGCCTGACGCGCACGCTGAGACCACTGTTCGCGCTCCGCCGCGTGCGCCGAGGCTCATACTGATCGCAGCCGCCGCAGCGTTGGGCATGAGCATCGGAATCGTCATGGGCAGAACTCGTCGCGGGCCCTTTTCCTTGAGCACGTCCCAGGCGTCGAGCAGGGTCCACAGCCCGCCGATGCCAGTCGCGTAGTCGACGAGAATGCGTTCGGGCTCGATGTCGGGTGAGCCGGCGTCGGCCCAGGCCTCTCGCGCGGCGATGAGGGCGAATTGGGCCGAGGGGTCGAGGCGCTTGATTTCTTGACGCTCAAGAACCTCTTCAGGCCGCACCTTGGCCTCGGCGGCGAAAGTGACGGGCAGGTCGTGTTTGGCCACCCAATCATGTGCGAGGGAACGGGTACCCGACTCGCCCCGCAGTAGAGCATCCCAGCTCGCACGCGCGGTCCCGCCGAGGGGGGAGGTGGCACCGATACCGGTGACGACGATCGTGGTCATAGCGTCAACTCTCTGCAGGGGTGGTGGTTCGGCCCCGAGGCGCCGGAACCGACCAGTGGGCCGGCCCCGGGCGCTCCGGGCATCGTGACGCGGCTCTAGGCCGCGGCGTTCACGATGAAAGTGACGGCGTCGCCGACGGTGGCAAGGTTCTTGACCTCGTCGTCGGGGATCTTCACGTCGAACTTCTCTTCTGCGTTGACGACGATCGTCATCATCGAGATCGAGTCGATGTCGAGGTCGTCGGTAAACGACTTGTCGAGAGCGACCGAGTCGGTGGCGATGCCCGTCTCGTCGTTGATGAGCTCGGCGAGGCCTGCGAGAACTTCTTCGGTGGACAGTGCCATGTTTTTTCTCCTTGGGGTGTCGTATGACCGTGCACAATCCTAGAGCGGCGGGCGGCTCCGTGTGGTGAGGCCAGGGGATGACGCGTTGGTCAGGGCAAGCGCACCACTTGCGCGCCGAACACGAGTCCGGCGCCGAAACCGATCTGCAGGGCGAGACCCCCGCTGAGTTCGGGATGCTCCTGCAGCAGCCGGTGGGTCGCCAACGGGATCGAGGCGGCCGAGGTGTTGCCCGTCGTCGCGATGTCGCGAGCGATGACGACACTTTCGGGCAACTTCAGCTGCTTGGCGAATCCGTCGATGATGCGCATGTTGGCCTGATGCGGAATGAACGCCGCGAGCTGGTTGGCGGTGATGCCTGCCGCGTCGAGGGCCTGCTGGGCAACCTTTGCCATCTCCCACACGGCCCACCGAAAGACGGTCTGGCCTTCTTGCCTCAGAGTCGGGTACACACCGTCTGGGTCGTCGAAGGCCTCTTTGATGGGCCTGTCCATACCCACGGCATCCCACTTCGACCCGTCTGAGCCCCACACTGTCGCGGCGATGCCAGGAGTGTCGCTCGGGCCGACGACCGCCGCACCGGCGCCGTCGCCGAGCAAGAACGAGATAGTGCGGTCTGTGGGGTTAGCGAAGTCGCTGAGCTTCTCGGCCCCAACGACGAGCACGTAGGTGGCGAGTCCGGCGCGGATAAACGCGTCTGCCTGGGCGATTCCGTAGGTGTAGCCGGCGCAGGCGGCAGAAACGTCGTAGGCCGGTGCCGGAGAAGCGCCAATTCGGTCAGCGAGCAGCGCCGCGAGCGAAGGAGTCTGCACGCTGTTGCTGATGGTCGAGACGATCACTGCGCCTAGCTGATTGGCCGTGATGCCAGCCTTGTCAATTGCTTCGCGGGACGCAGCTTCGGCGAGGTCGATGGCCTGTATGTCTTTCGATGCGCGCATGCGCGTGATGACCCCCGTACGCTGGCGAATCCATTCGTCGCTCGAGTCGATCGGACCGGCAATGTCTTCATTCGTGACGGTGAGGTCGCCACGCGCCGCACCCACGGCATAAATGCGCGTGTACGGAACGCCGACGGACTGGTGCAAGGTGGGCTCGGTCATACGTTCTCCAGCATCTCGATGGCGGCCGCGAGGTCGTCGGGGGTTTTGACGGCCACAGTGGGCACGCCCTTCAGCGCGCGCTTCGCGAGGCCCACCAGGGCGCCGGCCGGCAGCAGTTCGATGATGCCCGTCACGCCGTCTGCGGCGAATGACTGCATGCAGAGGTCCCAGCGAACAGGAGTCGACACCTGGCCGACGAGGAGTTCAACCGCGGTGACACCCGTCGTCACAACGGAGCCGTCACGGTTCGTGTACAGCCGGATGCTCGGATCACGCACCTCAACCCCGGCGACAGCACTCCGCAGACGCTCCACCGCGGGGCTCATATACCGCGTATGAAAGGCGCCAGCGACCTGCAGGGGAACAACTCGGGAGCCGGCCACAGGCTCGGCCGCGAGCGCCCCGAGAGCGGGCAGCTCGCCGGCAACGACGGTCTGCCCGCCACCGTTCATGTTCGCCGGCGCAAGCCCGAGCTCCGCGAGCCGAGCGGCGAGCGCGTCCTCGTCTCCGCCGAGCACAGCGCTCATTCCGGTGGGCACAGCGGCGGCGGCCTCGGCCATAGCCACCCCGCGCTCGCGCACGAGGCGCAGAGAGTCGTAATCGCTCAACACGCCCGCAATGGCGGCGGCAGCAAATTCGCCGACCGAGTGCCCGGCAACAGCGCCGACGCGGTCACGTCGTCCCTCGAGCAGTATTGCGGCACTGAGCAGGCTCGCGGCGACAATGAGCGGCTGTGCCACAGCCGTATCGCGAATCGTGTCGGCATCAGACGTGGTGCCGTGCGCGACGAGATCGAGACCCGCCGCCTCGGAGTACCGCTCAAGGCGTTCTCGGTGAGCGGACTCGGTGATCCAGGGCGCTAAGAAGCCGGGGGTCTGTGAGCCCTGGCCGGGTGCCACGACGACGATCATGATGACTATCCTCCCAAGGGGCAAGTGAGGGTGTTCGTGGGGATCTCGTGAACAAACGTACAACGACCTTGTCGTCGGTCTACAGTCAGCGGCGGGCCATTGTCTCGGGCTCGGCGATCGATCCGACGATCAGGGCGCACTGCAGAATGAGGGCCTCGCGAGCTCCCGTGGCGTCCCAGCCGATGACCTCACTGATGCGTTTGAGTCGGTAACGCACCGTGTTGGGGTGCACGAAAAGCTCGCGTGCCGTCGCCTCGAGGCTGCGACCGTTGTCGAGATACGCCCACAACGTGATCAGCAGTTCGGGGTTGTGGGCCTTCAATGGCTTGTAGATGCGGTTGATGAGCGCGCCGCGAGCGATGGGGTCTCCGGCAAGTGCTCGCTCGGGCAACAAGTCGTCGGCAAGCGTCGGTCGCGGGGCATTGCGCCACGACCGGGCCACCGCGAACCCGGCGAGGGCGGCCTTAGCGCTTCTGCCCGCCTCGATCACATCGGGCACCTCGGGGCCAAGCACGAGGCTGCCACTGCCGAAGCTTGGCTCGAGCGCTTCGGCGATTTGCGCGAAGGAGTGCGTCGGCTCGGGCTGAGGCGCTTCCTCGTCGCCGCGCGGTGTCGCGCGGCCAATGACGACCACCAGGCGGTTGCCTTGCACGCCGATAAGCACGTCGGCGTCGACGTGGCGGGCGATGCGCCTGATCTGGTCGACATCGACAATGCGCGGTGTCGTTCCGACGAGCACACACACCTCGCCGTGGCCGTTCCAGCCGAGCGCGGCGATGCGGCTGGGCAGCTCGTTGTCGTACTCGCCGCTGAGAATCGAGTCGACCGCGAGGGCCTCGAGGCGGGCATCCCACAGCCCACGGGCCTCGGCGGCGCGCGCGTAGACGTCGGCGGCCGCGAAGGCGATCTCGCGGCTGTAAAGCAGAATTCCGTGCCGCAGATTCTCGTCGCGGTCGCGCACACGATCTTCGACGACCTCGACCACCACGCGGATGAGTTGCAGGGTCTGCTGCAGGCTGACCGACCTCAGTAGTTCTCGGGGGGCAGCGCCGAACACGTCGGCGGCGATCCAGGGCTGCGAGCTGGGGTCGTCGTACCAGCTGATGAATGAGGTGATACCCGCCTGGGCGACCAGCCCCACGGCCGAGCGTCGGCTCGGCGGCATCGTGCCGTACCACGGAAGCGTGTCGTCGAGCCGTTTGAGCGTCGCTGTCGCGAGCTCTCCTGAAATGTTGCGCAGCCATTGCAAGGTCTGCGCCTTTGTCAGCTCTGCCACCGTGCTCCTTCGGTGAAGCGAGGGGGCCCGAGCCGGTCGGCGCGCGCCCCCTCGTCCGGTGCTAAGACTCGCCGCCCGCCGAGCCGCTGGTTCCGGCCGTCACGTCGTACAGGCGGTACTTCTCGATGGCAGCCGGTACCGCGCCGGGGTCAACCGTTCCGCGGCGTGCCAACTGCTGCAGCGTGCGCACGACGATCGACGGGCCGTCGATGGTGAAGAACCGACGTGCTGCTGCGCGCGTGTCGCTAAACCCGAAGCCGTCGGCCCCGAGCGTCGCGAAGTCACCCGGTACGAACTGCCTGATCTGGTCGGGCACGGCATGCATGAAGTCGGTCACCCCGATAAACGGGCCATCAGCATCCCGAAGCTTGGCGGTCACGTACGGCACCTTCGGTGCCTCGGTGGGGCGCAAGAAGTTGTGCTCATCGACTGCCAGGCCATCGCGGCGCAACTCGTTCCACGAGGTGACACACCAGACGTCGGCCGAAACGTTCCAGTCGGTGGCGAGCAACTCTTGCGCTTCGAGGGCCCACGGCACCGCGACGCCTGACGACAAGATTTGTGCCTTCGGACCCAGCGCGTCGCTGCGCTTGAGCAGGTACAGGCCGCGCAACAGACCCTCAACGTCCAGATCTTCCGGCTCGGCCGGCTGTAGGTGCGGCTCGTTGTAGACCGTCAGGTAGTACATGACGTTCGGGTCGGGATGCGCCCCTCCATACATCCGCTCCAGGCCCGCGCGCACAATGTGTCCCAGCTCGTAGCCGAATGCCGGATCGTACGTCACGACTGCCGGGTTCGTGCTCGCGAGCAAGGGAGAGTGCCCATCAGCGTGTTGCAGGCCCTCACCGGTGAGGGTGGTGCGCCCGGCGGTTGCGCCGATGATGAAGCCGCGCGTCATCTGGTCGCCTGCGGCCCAGAACGCGTCACCGGTGCGCTGGAACCCGAACATTGAGTAGAAGACGTATACCGGGATCAGCGGCTCGCCGTGCGTGGCGTAGCTCGTTCCGACCGCGGTGAATGCCGCAACGGCGCCCGCCTCGTTGATGCCCGTATGAATGATCTGACCCTGCGGGCTCTCCTTGTAGGCAAGAAGTTGCTCGCGGTCGACCGAGGTGTAGTGCTGCCCGTTCGGGTTATAGATCTTCGACGTCGGAAAGTAGGCGTCCATGCCGAAGGTGCGCGCCTCATCCGGAATGATCGGCACGATGCGGTGACCGAAATCTTTCGACTTCAACAGGTCTTTCAGCAAGCGCGCGAATGCCATGGTCGTGGCGTTTTCTTGCTTGCCTGAACCCTTCTTTGCCACCTCGTATGCGGCCGCGTCAGGAAGCGCGATCTGCGTGTACTTCGAGCGACGCTCGGGCAGGTAGCCTCCGAGTTCACGGCGGCGTTCTTGCAGGTACTGGATGCCTGGGTCTGACTCGCCCGGGTGGTAGTACGGCGGCATATACGGGTCGGCCTCGAGCTGGGCATCCGTGATCGGAATGCGCATTTCGTCGCGGAACTGCTTGAGGTTGTCGAGCGTGAGCTTCTTCATCTGGTGGGTCGCATTGCGCCCCTCGAAGCTCGGGCCGAGGCCATAGCCCTTGACCGTCTTGGCGAGAATCACCGTGGGCTGACCCGTGTGCTCGCTGGCCGCCTTGAACGCCGCGTAGACCTTGCGGTAGTCGTGGCCACCGCGGGAGAGCTTGCGCAGGTCGTCGTCGTTGAGGTGCTCGACCATCTTGCGCAAACGCGGGT
>JBBRWT010000002.1:0-51627 GCA_038249035.1 Actinomycetales bacterium | reverse complement strand
GGTCTCGGCTGAGATGAGAGACCCTGCCGCGCTCGGAATCGTGAGCGCCAACTCGTAGACGCTCGCCTGCTTGCGGTGAACAACTCCGAAGCCGTCTGACACCATCGCGTCACCGAAACGCGCAAGTTGATCGGCGAAAGCTTGGCGTTCAGCGGCATCTTTTGACGTCTCACCGGGATTGAAACGCAAATTCTCGAGAACAGCGATTTCTCCGTTGGCGAGGCTGCTCACAGCATCCGCAGCAGAGTCGCCAACGGTGGAGGACGCGAATGCAACTGGCGCACCCAGCAGTTCGCTGAGCCGTTGGACCACCGGTCTCAAGCTGTATCGCTCGTCGGGCGCGCCCTCTGGTCGGCCCAAGTGCGAGATCACGACCACCTTGGCGCCGCGATGTAGCAGCGCAGTGAGGGTAGGCAGAGATGCGCGGATGCGACCATCGTCGGTCACCACGCCATCGGCGAGCGGCACGTTGAGATCGCACCGCACGATCACGCGTCGACCTGACAGGTCGCCGAGGGACTCGATCGTACGCAGGGCCACGACGGGTTCTCCGGGGTTCTCGACCGCCTACAGGCGGGCGGCGACGTACTCGGTCAGGTCAACGAGTCGGTTCGAATAACCCCACTCGTTGTCGTACCAGGCCGAGACCTTGATGAGGTTGCCGCTGACATTGGTCAACTCAGAATCGAAGATCGACGAGTGCGGGTTGAGCTGAATGTCGCTCGACACGATCGGGTCCTCGGTGTACTCCAGAAATCCTTTGAGGCGGCCTTCGGTAGCGGCTGCCTTGTACGCGGCGTTGATTTGCTCAACGGTCAGGCCCTCGGTGGGCGTGATAACCGTGAGGTCGACGATCGACCCCGTGGGCACGGGAACCCGATACGACGAACCGCTGAGCTTGCCCTTCAACTCAGGCAACACGAGGCCGATGGCCTTGGCTGCCCCGGTCGACGCAGGCACGATGTTGATTGCGGCACCGCGAGCGCGGCGGAGGTCGCTGTGCGGTCCGTCCTGCAGGTTTTGGTCAGCCGTATAAGCGTGTGCGGTCATCATGAATCCACGCTCGATACCGAAAGCGTCGTTGAAGACCTTTGCCAGTGGCGCAAGGCAGTTCGTGGTGCACGACGCGTTCGAGATGATCACATCGGTTTCGGGGTTGTAGGTCTCTTCGTTTACCCCCATCACGATCGTGGCGTCGTCGCCCGTAGCCGGAGCCGAAATGAGCACTTTCTTGGCGCCACCCTCAATGTGCTTCTTGGCATCGTCAGCCTTGGTGAAACGGCCGGTCGACTCGATAACGATGTCGACGCCCAGCTCGCCCCACGGAAGGTTGGCGGGGTCGCGCTCCTCGAAGACTCGAATGCGGTGTCCACCTACGGTGATGGAGTCGCCGTCGTGTGACACCTCCTGAGCCAACACTCCACCGACAGAGTCGTACTTGAGCAGATGGGCAAGAGCGGCATTGTCGGTCAGGTCGTTGACGGCGACGATCTCGAGGTCGCTTCCCTGGGCGAGTGCCGCCCGCAAGTAGTTGCGGCCGATGCGACCGAATCCGTTGATGCCGACTTTCACGCTCACGGGATCTCCTGATGCTCAGACGCTCCACGGCGCCATTGGTGGTGGTAGAGGTGGTGGTGCGGTGCTGAAAAAGCGAAGACCGGGGCGCGAGCCCCGGCCACGATGCCTGCTACGACAGTAGCAGGAGCTCGTCCGTCGCTGAGCGAGCCGCGGAGAAACGATCCGCCACGTTCTGCCAGTTCACGATGTTCCAGAATGCCTTCACGTAGTCAGCCTTGACGTTGACGTAGTCGAGGTAAAAGGCGTGTTCCCACATGTCCAGCTGCAGCAGCGGAATCGTGGCCTGTGCCGTGTTGCCCTGCTGGTCGAACAACTGCTGGATGATCAGACGACGCCCGATCGGATCCCACGACAACACGCCCCAGCCCGAGCCCTGGATACCCATTGAGGCCGCCGTGAAGTGAGCCGCGAACTTGTCGAACGAACCAAAGAACTCATCGATCGCTGCGGCGAGGTCGCCGGTGGGCTTGTCGCCGCCCTCGGGCGAGAGGTTCGTCCAGAAAATCGAGTGATTCACATGCCCGCCGAGGTGGAACGCCAGGTCTTTCTCGAGGCGATTAATGTTGGCGAACGAGCCGGTGTCGCGAGCCTCGGCGAGGCCGTCGAGTGCGCCATTGGCGCCCGCCACGTACGCGGCGTGGTGCTTCGAGTGGTGCAGTTCCATGATGCGCGCGCTGATGTGTGGCTCGAGTGCCGCATAGTCATAACCGAGCTCGGGAAGCGTGTAGACAGACATGAGAGCGATCTCTCCTCCTGGTAAGGCGTCCGGTCACCGAGTTGTCGGCGACCGTGATGACGGTTCGTCAGTCTACCGAGCGGAACCACTCAGTTGCTTCTGACGTTCTCCAGGCGACGATGATGGTGGGCCACACGAGCCCAGCTAGTCGAGATCGATGTCGGGGGGAAGGTTGGCGTCGGTGCCGGGAATGCTCAGCTCGTCGGCGCGCTTGTCGGCCATCGCGAGCAAACGCCGGACCCGACCGGCGACGGCGTCCTTCGTCATCGGAGGATCGGCGTGGTGGCCGAGCTCGTCGAGACTCGAGTCGCGATGGTCGAGACGTAATTGACCCGCGTAGCGCAAGTGCTCGGGCAGGTCATCGCCGAGAATCTCGAGCGCGCGCTCGACGCGCGAGCACGCCGCCACGGCAGCCTGGGCCGATCGACGCAGGTTGGCGTCGTCGAAGTTCACCAGGCGGTTGGCCGTGGCGCGAACCTCGCGACGCGCGCGAAGTGCCTCCCAATCCTCCACAGTTGACTCGGCGCCCATCAGTCTCAGCATGTGACTGATCTTTTCGCCGTCGCGAATCACGACGCGGTGCACGCCGCGCACCTCGCGAGCCTTGGCAGCAATGCCGAGCCGCCCCGCGGCTCCGACAAGAGCCATGGCTGACTCATTGCCAGGGCAGGTGATCTCGAGCGCTGCTGACCGCCCGGGGTCGGTGAGCGAGCCGTGAGCCAGGAAGGCACCGCGCCACACGGCGGCGAGTTCCTCGAGGGACCCCGTCGTCAGACGATTGGGGAGCCCACGAACGGGCCGACGCCGTGCATCCAGTAGTCCCGTCTGGCGCGCGAGCGTCTCACCGCCGTCTAACACCCGCACAACGTAGGCAGGGGTCTTGCGGATGCCGCCGGGCGACAGCATGGCGGCATCGCTGCGCATGCCGTACAGCTCGATGAGGTCTCTTCTCACCCGACGCGCAATCGCGGGAGTGTCCAGCTCGACCTCGACTGCCACCCGACCTGAGATGAGATGCAAACCACCGGCGAATCGCAGAATCGTCGCGAGTTCGGCAGCGCGCACCGTGGTCTTCGTCACCGCTAACTGCGAGAGCTCGTGCTTCACATCAGCGGTCAACGCCACAGCGGTATTCCTTTCGAATCGCTTTTCGACGGTAGGGCATGGGACTCGACTTTACTCGCGTCCGAGGTCGCGGTGCTTCACTGTCACGCTCAGCTGAGGCAGCACACGCAAGCGTTCGGCGAGTTGCTGGATGATCGCGACCGAGCGGTGCTTGCCCCCTGTACAGCCGATGGCGATTGTCGCGTGCCGCTTATTCTCGCGCGCGTAGCCAGCCAGTACCGGATGCAGCATCGCCTCAAAAGCGTCCAGGAATTCGAGGGCGCCCTCCTGAGCGAGCACATACCCGCTGACGGCAGCGTCGAGGCCGGTTGCCGCTCGCAGCTCGGGCTGCCAGAAGGGATTCGGAAGAAAGCGCGCGTCGGCGACAATGTCGGCGTCGGTGGGCGTGCCGTACTTAAAGCCGAAGCTCTCGAGCGTGACCTTTACGCCTGGGCTGCCCTGCGTCGAAAAGACCTCGGTCACGGTCGTCGCGAGCTGGTGGATGTTGAATTCGGTGGTGTCGATGATGATGTCGGCGAGTTCACGCACCTCGAACATGCGCTCACGCTCGCGCGCGATGCCGTCGAGCAGAGTGCCGTCGTCCTGCAGGGGATGCGGCCGTCGTACCTGCTCGAACCGACGCACGAGCGCAGCATCCGTCGCCTCGAGAAAAACCACGCGGACCGAATCGCGTGATCGGAGCTCAGCGATGATTGCTGTGAGGTCGGCAAAGAGCTTTCCGCCGCGCACGTCGACGACCGCGGCGATTCGTGGCAGCGCGCTGCCCGGATGTACGGCTAGGTCGACCAACGGGCGCAGCATCTGCGGAGGCAGGTTATCCACCACGTACCAGCCGAGGTCTTCCAGGGCATTAGCGACCGTCGAGCGGCCGGCACCAGACATGCCGGTGACGATCAGCACATCGTGCGGGACGGGGTCGGGCATCGGTCCTCGTGTTCGCCTGGGGGTCGAGTTCTCAGCCTAGCTGTCGTCACGCAAGGCTCGGTGGACAAGCTGGGCGGTGGCAGGCCCAATTCCGCCGACTGCGGTGAGTTCCTCGACGCTCGCGGTGCGCAAGCGGGTCACCGAACCGAAGTGCTTGAGCAGCTCGTTCGTGCGGGTAGGCCCAAGACCCGGAACGTTCGACAATCGGCTACGGATGTTGCGCGACCGTGTGGTGCGCTGGTAGCGCAACGCAAAGCGGTGAGCTTCATCTCGCAAACGTTGGAGCAGGAAAAGCGCGTCGGATGAACGCGGGAGGATAACGGGGAACTCGCTACCAGGCAGCCAGACCTCTTCGAGCCGCTTGGCGATGCCGCACACGGCGATGTCGTTGAGGCCCTCGTCGCGCAACGCACGGGCTGCGGCGGCGACCTGGGGCTGGCCACCGTCGATCACGAGTAGGCCAGGGCGGTAGTGAAACGCCTTGCGGGTGCCTGCGGCATCGGAAGGCATGTCATCGTTGAGGTACGCCAGCCGGCGGCGGAGCACCTGGTACACCGCATCGGTGTCGTCGCGGGCATCCGCAATCGCGAACTTGCGGTATTGATCTTTGCGCGGAAGGCCGTCTTCGAACACGACCATCGACGCCACGGGGTTGGTGCCGCCGAAGTGCGACACATCGAAGCACTCCAGCCGAAGCGGAGCCTCGGCGAGCCCCAGGGCCTCCTGAATGTCGGCGAGGGCTTGCGAGCGTGCAGTGAAGTCGCCGCTGCGACGAGTTTTGTACTGCACCAAAGCACCCAATGCGTTCGTGGCGACCGTGTCAGCCAGCGCCGCCTTTTCGCCACGCTGGGCCGTCTTCACGAGCACGCCGCCACGCTCCCCCGCCTCGCGTCGGCGCTCGCTGAGTACCATCTGCAGGGCCGCCGCATCGTCGGGTACTGCCGGCACAATCACCTCTCGAGCGGGTGCCGTCGTGCCGTCATAGGCGTTCTGCAGCACCGTGTCGACGAGCTCGGCCATCGTGACGTCGAGTTCTGTGTCGACCACCCAGCCACGAACGCCACGGATGCGGCCGCCGCGAACAATGAACAGCTGCACGGCCGCCGCGAGCTCGTCATAGGCGATGCCGAACACATCGACGTCGGTGTCGTCGTTGAGCACGACCGCGCTTTTCGCGAGCGCCGTCTCGAGAGCTCCGACTTGGTCGCGGATGCGGGCTGCAGACTCGTAGTCGAGCTCGCGCGCAGCCTCAGCCATGGCCGCCTTCAGCCCGCGCACGTAGCTGACATCGTTGCCAGCCATGAACGATGCGAAGTCGAGAGCGATGCCCCGGTGCTCCTCAGGGGTCACACGGCCGACGCACGGCGCAGCGCACTTGCCGATGTCGCCCAACAGGCACGGACGATTGGTGCTCTGGGCGCGCTTGTAGGTGCTGTCGGAACAGGACCGCATCGGGAAGGCCTTGAGCATGAGATCGACCGTCTCGCGCACCGCCCACACCTTCGCGTATGGGCCGAAGTAGCGAGCCCCGGGGATTCCTGGGGTGCGGGTGATCATGACGCGCGGTACTCGGTCAGCGAGAGTGATGGCCACATAGGGGTAGGTCTTGTCGTCGCGAAACTTCACGTTGAACGGAGGCGCGAATTCTTTGATCCAGGTGTATTCCAGTGAGAGCGCCTCGAGCTCGCTACCGACCACGGTCCACTCCACACCCTGCGCGGTCGTCACCATGCGCCGGGTGCGTTCGTGCAGGCTGTTGAGCGGCTGAAAGTAGTTGCTCAACCGGCTACGCAGGTTGTTGGCCTTGCCGACGTACAGGACACGTCCCGCGGCATCTGTGAACCGGTAGACACCCGGCTCGGTCGGGATCTCGCCGCGCTTCGGGCGCCATTCCTCGCGCGATGTCACGTCAGCGCCCCGTGGTGTCGCTCGCAGGCAGCAGTTCGCGCAAGAAGAACCCGGTGTGACTCTCTTCGACCGTCGCGAGATATTCGGGGGTACCCGTTGCCAGCACCTGGCCGCCGCCGGCACCACCCTCCGGCCCGAGGTCGATAACCCAGTCGGCCGCACGAATCACGTCGAGGTTGTGCTCAATCACAATGACCGTGTTGCCCTTATCGACGAGGCCATTGAGCACGAGCAGCAGCTTCCGTACGTCTTCGAAGTGCAAGCCCGTGGTCGGCTCGTCAAGCACATAGACACTTCGCCCGTTAGAGCGTTTTTGGAGCTCGGTCGCGAGCTTGACACGCTGCGCCTCTCCTCCCGAGAGGGTCGTGGCACTTTGCCCGAGTCGCACGTAGCCGAGGCCGACATCAACAAGGGTCTTCAGAAAGCGGTGGATGGCCGAGATGGGCTCAAAGAACTCCGCCGCGACTTCGATCGGCATGTCAAGCACTTCGGCAATGTTCTTACCCTTGTAGTGCACGGTGAGCGTGTCACGGTTGTACCGGGCTCCGCCACAGACCTCACAGGAGACGTAGACGTCGGGCAGAAAGTTCATTTCGATCTTGATAGTGCCGTCTCCTGCGCAGTTCTCGCAGCGGCCGCCCTTGACGTTGAAGCTGAACCGGCCAGGAAGATAGCCGCGCGCCTTAGCCTCAAGTGTCTCAGCGAAGAGGGTGCGGATGCGATCGAATACTCCCGTGTAGGTCGCCGGGTTTGAGCGCGGCGTGCGGCCTATGGGTGCCTGGTCAACGTGCACGACCTTGTCGAGGTGCTCGAGCCCGCGCACGCGAACATGCTTGCCGGGCACTTGCCGGGCACCGTTGAGCTTGTTGGCGAGCACCTTGTACAAGATGTCGTTGACGAGAGATGACTTTCCCGAGCCGCTCACGCCGGTAACCGCCACGAATGCCCCCAGCGGAAAGTCGACGGAGATGTCGCGGAGGTTGTTCGCTTTGGCGCCCTCGATGGTTAACACACGTGCCGGGTCGAGCGGGCGGCGAGCGACCTGGTCAACGACCTGTCGACGACCAGCCAGGTAGTCTCCCGTGATCGACTTGGGGTTGGCGATCAACTCTGCGTACGAGCCAGAGTGCACCACGGTGCCTCCGTGTTCGCCAGCGCCTGGTCCGATGTCGACGATCCAGTCGGCCGTGCGAATGGTGTCTTCATCGTGCTCGACAACGATGAGCGTGTTCCCCAGGCTCTTGAGCTTGAGGAGGGTGTCGATGAGTCGACGGTTGTCACGTTGGTGTAAACCGATTGAGGGCTCGTCAAGAACGTAAAGCACTCCGGTCAGTCCGGAACCGATCTGAGTGGCGAGGCGGATACGCTGCGCCTCGCCTCCCGAAAGCGTGCCCGCGGCTCGGGCCATGCTCAAATAGCTCAGGCCCACCTCGAGAAGGAATTCGAGCCTGGCCCTGATCTCGCGCAGCACGGCGGCAGCGATGGTGGCCTCGCGCTCGGTGAGTGTGATCGTCTGCATGAAGGAATACGCATCCTGCAGGCTCAGCTCGGCGATGGATGAGATGCTGTGACCGTCGACGGTCACGGCGAGCACCTCGGGTTTCAGGCGGGCCCCGTCGCACTCGGGGCACGGTACCTCTCGCAGGTACTCAGCAAACCTTTGCTGCGACCAATCGCTGTCGGCCTCGGCGTACTTTCGTTCGATGTAAGGAATAACCCCCTCAAAGCCCGTCGAGTACGTCACGTCGCGGCCGAACCGGTTGCGCCACTTGACCCGAACCTCGAAGTCGTTGCCCTGCAGGATCGCTTCTTGCGTGCTCTGTTCGATGTCGCCCCACGGGGTGTCGAGCGAGAAGTCGAGATCGCGGCCGAGCCCCGCGAGAAGCTTCTGAAAATAGTTGTAGAGCCCTTTACCCTGCTGGTTCCAGGGCAGGATCACACCGTCGTTCAGGCTCAGAGACGGGTCGCCGATGAGCAAGTCAACATCGACCGCCATGCGCGTGCCGAGACCCGAGCACACCGGGCAGGCGCCGAAGGGAGCGTTGAAGGAAAAAGTTCGCGGTTCGATTTCGGTCAGCTGTAAGGGGTGCCGATTGGGGCAGCTGAGGCGCTCACTGAACGTGCGCGAGCGGTCAATGGCACCCGCGTCGCGGTCGACGAAGTCGATCACCACCAAGCCCTCCGTGAGCCCAAGCGCCGTCTCGAGCGAGTCGGTGAGCCGCGTGAGGGCCTCGTCATTGGCCAGAAGGCGATCAACGACGACGGCAATGTCGTGCTTAACCTGCTTCTTCAGCGTGGGCGGCTCACTCAACTGAACCAGCTCGCCGTCGACTACGGCGCGTGCGTAACCGGAAGCCGCGAGCTCGCGGAACAGGTCGACAAATTCACCTTTCTTCTGGCTCACCACAGGCGCGAGCACCTGGAACCGCGTGCCGCCTTCGAGCGTCATCAGCTCATCAGCGATCTGCTGAACGGTTTGGCGCTGAATGCGCTCGCCGCACACCGGGCAGTGTGGAATGCCCACTCGCGCCCACAACAGGCGCATGTAGTCGTAGATCTCGGTGATTGTGCCGACGGTTGACCGAGGGTTGCGGTTCGTTGACTTTTGGTCGATCGAAACGGCCGGGCTCAACCCCTCGATGAAGTCAACATCGGGCCGATCGACCTGGCCGAGGAACTGACGGGCATACGCCGAAAGCGACTCGACGTATCGGCGTTGGCCCTCGGCAAAGATGGTGTCGAAAGCGAGCGAGCTTTTGCCCGATCCCGAGAGTCCTGTGAAGACGACTAACGCATCACGCGGAATCACCAGGTCTACATCGCGCAGATTATGCACGCGCGCGCCACGCACGCTCAGATGGGGAGCAGTCTCAAGGGGGGTCGCCGACACTCTGATGATTCTAGGTGCGCCCTCCGACAGCAGTCTGAGCGGAGCCGTCAGCGCACATGGCCTGCCTCGACCATGCCGCGCAAGTCTTTCTTCAGGTCTTGCACCTCGTCGCGCAGCCGGGCGGCGAGCTCAAACTTAAGCTCTTCGGCCGCAGTGAGCATCTGCGCGGTGAGATCAGCGATGATCGACTCGAGCTCGGCGGCGCCCTCGGCGGCCCGACCCTCGCGTCGGATGGCGGGAGTCGCCGAACGCTTGCCTCCCCCACCTCGGCCGTTTTGACGGCTGGCGAGCAACTCGGCAGTGTCGGCACCCTCGCGCACAAGCTGGTCAGTGATGTCGGCGATCTTCTTACGCAGCGGGGTCGGGTCAATGCCGTTCGCGGCGTTGTAGGCAAGCTGTCGATCGCGGCGCCGAGTGGTCTCGTCAATAGCCTGCGCCATGGATGGGGTGACCACATCGGCGTACATGTGCACCTCGCCCGAGACGTTGCGCGCGGCCCGCCCGATCGTCTGGATGAGCGACCTCGCGGAACGAAGAAAACCCTCTTTGTCGGCGTCGAGGATCGCCACGAGTGACACCTCAGGAAGATCGAGGCCCTCTAGCAACAGGTTGATGCCCACGAGCACGTCGTAAACGCCTTGCCGTAGCTCGCTCAAAAGCTCGACACGCCGCAGGGTGTCGACGTCGGAGTGCAGGTAGCGCACTCGCACCACAGCCTCGGCAAGAAAGTCCGTGAGCTCTTCGGCCATCTTCTTGGTGAGAGTGGTGACGAGTACGCGCTCATTGCGGTCAGTGCGCAGGTGAATTTGTTCGAGCAGGTCGTCGATCTGCCCCTTGCTGGGCTTGACCACGATTCCCGGATCGACCAGACCGGTGGGGCGGATGATCTGCTCGACGACCGAGTCAGTGATTCCCAACTCGTATTTGCCCGGCGTCGCTGACAGGTAGACCTTCTGACCGGTGCGGTCAAGAAATTCCTCCCACCGCAACGGGCGGTTGTCGAGGGCGCTCGGCAACCGAAACCCGTGCTCGACCAAGGTTCGCTTTCGCGAGGCATCGCCCTCGTACATCGCTCCGATCTGCGGAACAGTGGCGTGGCTCTCGTCGATTACGACGAGAAAGTCGTCGGGAAAATAGTCAAGCAAGCAGTTCGGTGCTTGGCCCGCCGCGCGACCGTCGATGTGCCGCGAATAGTTCTCAATGCCGTTACAGAAACCGATCTGCTCCATCATCTCGATATCGAACGTCGTGCGCATACGCAATCGTTGCGCTTCGAGCAGCTTGCCCTGACGTTCGAGCTCAGCCAGGCGCACCTCAAGCTCTTCTTTGATTGTCACGATCGCTCGCTGCATCGTGTCGGCTGAGGCAGCGTAGTGAGTCGCCGGAAACAGCGAAACGGCGTCGAGCGAACGCACAACATCTCCGGTGAGCGGGTGCAAGGCATAGAGCGCTTCAACTTCGTCGCCGAACATTTCTATTCGGATGGCGAGCTCTTCATACATGGGGATGATCTCAATCGTGTCGCCGCGCACACGAAACTTGCCCCGAGAAAAGTCAACATCGTTGCGCTGGTACTGCATGCCCACGAACTTGCGGATGAGCACGTCGCGGGGAATGCTCTGTCCGACCTGCAAGGACACCATGGCTTCGAGGTACTCTTCAGCCGCACCGAGGCCGAAGATGCACGACACTGTCGAAACGACGATGACGTCGCGACGGCTGAGCAGCGAGTTGGTCGTCGAGTGTCGAAGCCGTTCGACTTCGGCGTTGACCGAGCTGTCTTTCTCGATGAAGGTGTCGGTTTGAGGTACGTAGGCTTCAGGCTGGTAGTAGTCGTAGTACGAGACGAAGTACTCCACGGCGTTGTGGGGCATAAGGTCACGAAATTCCGTGACGAGTTGCGCTGCGAGGGTCTTGTTATGCGCCAACACCAGCGTCGGACGCTGCACCTGTTCGATGAGCCAGGCGGTCGTCGCTGACTTACCGGTCCCGGTCGCGCCGAGCAACACGATGTCAGTCTCGCCAGCGGTAATGCGCGCCACCAGCTCAGCGATCGCCTGTGGCTGGTCGCCGCTCGGCTGATAGTCGCTGACGACCTCGAACGGCCGTACTGAGCGAGTGGGTTCCATCCCCCCAGCCTACGAGGGCGGGTCTGACATTGCGGTGTGATGGGTGCGGTCTGCTACGAGGCGCTCCCACAGGGCATCCACTTGCTGAAGGGTGTGTTGCATCGTGCCGCTCGTGTCGATGACGACGTCGGCAACAGCGAGGCGCTCGTCGTCGCTGGCCTGCGCCTCGACACGATCGTGAGCGGATGCCCGATCCATGCCGCGCAAAGCTACGAGCCGATCGATCCGTACGGGTGCGGACGCGTGCACGACGATCACCGCGGAGAACTCGTCGGCGGAACGCGCTTCGACCAGGAGGGGGACGTCGTAGACGACGATGGCCTCTGGGTCGGAGGCCGCAATGCTCGCCAGTACTTCGGCGTACAGCCTGTGCACCTCTGGGTGCACGATGGCGTTGAGGTCGGCGCGCGCGGCGGGGTCAGAGAACACCAGTGACCCGAGAGCTGCGCGGTCTAGGGATCCGTCGGGCGCAAGCGCAGCATCCCCGAATCGAGCGATGACTGCCATGAGGCCCGGTGAACCGGGTGCGACGGCGTCACGGGCCAAGACGTCTGCATCGATCACGACTGCTCCGAGGCTAGCGAGGCGCGCTGACACCACCGACTTGCCGGCGGCAATGCCCCCCGTGAGACCGATGACATCCACGGCCCGACCCTATCCCGTCACTCTGCTGACGAGCGGGTAGCATAATCTCCACTTGCCCCCGATGGAGGTCTCTCGTGCTCGAATTGCTGACCGGTACCGGACTAGCTGTGGCCGCGGGGCTGAACGCGTATGTGCCTATGCTCGTGCTCGGGCTGGCTGGCCGATTTCTCGACTTCGTCGAGCTTCCCGCAGCGTGGGCCTGGCTGGAAAATGAATGGGTGCTGCTGATCCTCGGCGTGCTTCTGGTGATCGAGCTCGTCGCTGACAAGATTCCCGCCGTCGACTCAGTCAACGACTGGATCCAGTCGATCGTGCGTCCGGCCGCGGGCGGAATCGTCTTTGGCACGGGAGCAGCGACCCAGACCGCCGCCGTGAGTGATCCGTCAGCTTTCTTCGAGTCAAACGCGTGGGTTCCTGTCGTCACCGGAGTGGTCATCGCCCTGTTGGTCCACGGCGCGAAGATGTTCGTTCGTCCTGCCGCAAACGCGCTGACAGCGGGAGCGGCGGCACCCGTGCTGTCCACCGGAGAGGACATCGGAGCGCTCATGCTCAGTCTCTTCGCGATCCTGATCCCGATCCTCGTGATCGTGGCGCTGATCGGGCTCGTCGTGCTGGTGTTCTCAATCTTTCGACGCCTTCGCACGCAACGGCGGTCCGTAGCCCCGGCCTAGTTGGGCGCTTGGCCCGAACACCAAACGGGCCATCCCCCGAGAGGGACGGCCCGTCTGTGGATGTGTTGCCACGCATCAGCGTCGAAACACCGACACTCAGATCAGCTGTTGCTCGACAGCTTCTCACGCAACGCGGCAAGCGACTCGTCGTCGGCCAGAGTACCCGCCCCGGTCGAGTCAGTCGAGAAGCTTGAGTCACTCGCTCCGGGCAGCTCGAGGCTCTCCTCGTCGGCCAAAGCGGCGACAACCTGCTTCTTGTGCGACTCCCAGCGAGCCTGCGCGGCAGCGTAGTCCTGCTCCCACTTAGTGCGCTGTTCTTCGAAGCCGTCTCTCCACTCCTGCGTCTCAGAATCGAAGCCGTCGGGGTACTTGTAGTTACCCGCCTCGTCGTATTCGGTCGGCATGCCGTAAACGGCCGGGTCGAACTCGACACCTTCGGGGTCGACACCCTCGTTGGCCTGCTTGAGGCTCAACGAGATGCGACGGCGCTCGAGGTCAATGTCGATGACCTTCACGAAGACCTCGTCGTTGACAGAGACGATCTGCTCGGCCAACTCGACGTGCTTGGCCGAGAGCTCAGAGATGTGCACGAGGCCCTCGATGCCGTCAGCGACGCGCACGAAAGCGCCGAAGGGAACGAGCTTCGTGACCTTGCCCGGAGCAACCTGACCGATCGCGTGGGTGCGGGCGAACACCTGCCACGGGTCTTCCTGCGTCGATTTCAGCGAGAGCGAAACGCGCTCGCGCTCGAGGTCAACTTCGAGGATCTCGACGGTGACCTCTTGGCCAACCTCGACAACCTCGCTGGCGTGCTCGATGTGCTTCCAGCTGAGCTCTGAGACGTGCACGAGGCCGTCGACGCCGCCGAGGTCAACGAACGCGCCGAAGTTGACGATCGACGACACGACGCCCTTGCGAACCTGGCCCTTGGCGAGGTTGTTGAGGAACGTCGAGCGGCTCTCGGACTGAGTCTGCTCGAGCAGTGCGCGACGCGACAACACCACGTTGTTGCGGTTCTTGTCGAGTTCGAGAATCTTGGCCTCGATCTCCTGGCCGAGGTACGGCGTCAAGTCGCGAACTCGGCGGAGCTCGATGAGCGATGCGGGAAGGAAGCCGCGAAGGCCGATGTCAACGATGAGTCCGCCCTTGACAACCTCGATGACGGTTCCGGTGACCACACCGTCAGCGTCCTTGATCTTCTCCACGTCGCCCCACGCACGCTCGTACTGAGCGCGCTTCTTCGACAGGATGAGACGGCCTTCCTTGTCCTCCTTCTGGAGAACGAGGGCTTCGACAGTGTCGCCGACAGATACGACCTCAGAAGGGTCGACGTCGTGCTTGATCGAGAGCTCGCGCGAGGGGATGACGCCCTCGGTCTTGTAGCCCACGTCGAGGAGTACCTCGTCGCGATCGATCTTGACAACGGTTCCTTCGATGAGGTCGCCGTCGTTGAAGAACTTGAGAGTCAGTTCGACCGCGGCCAGAAAATCTTCAGCGGATCCGATGTCATTGACGGCGATCTGCTTGGGGGCCTTGGTCGTTACGATGGTCATGTAGTGGTTGCTCCGATGCGGACAGGAATCAGGCCGAGGCGACGCGGTGCTGAGGTGTCACCCGGGCATGCGGACAGGATTGCCGTCAAATCGACGACTCTCCAGCCTATCCCCCTGGCACTAGGCCCAGCAACACGGCCGTTCAGGCCCCTCCGGCCAGTCAGTCCAACAGCGCGGTCTTGAGCGTGTCGAGGCCGACGCCACCGAGGTCGAGGGCGTTCTTGTGGAACACCTTGTTCGAAAACTCAGAGCCCTCTTTGGCCTTGTACGCGTCGCGGATCTGTTCCCAAATCCGCTGCCCGACCTTGTACGACGGTGCTTGCCCCGGCCAGCCGAGGTAGCGGTTCACCTCGAACGTGACGAAGCCGTCGTTCATGTTGACGTTCTTGCGCATGAAGGCGAACGCGTCGTCACTTGTCCATACCGCACCGGTTTCTGGATGAATCTTGCCAAGGTGCACACCAATGTCGAGCACCACGCGGGCGGCGCGCATGCGTTGCCCGTCGAGCATGCCCAGGCGGTCGGCTGGGTCATCGAGGTATCCGAGCTCTTCCATCAGCCGTTCGGCGTAGAGCGCCCAACCCTCGGCGTGCCCACTGGTGCCCGCAAGCAACCGACGCCAGCTGTTGAGCTGCGCCCGGTTGTAGACCGCCTGGCCGATCTGAAGGTGATGGCCGGGAACGCCCTCGTGATACACCGTGGTCGTCTCGCGCCAGGTATCGAACTCGTCGACACCCTCGGGAATGCTCCACCACATTCGACCGGGTCGCGAGAAGTCGTCGGTGGGTCCGGTGTAATAAATCGCTCCCCCGGGAGTCGGCGCAATCATGCACTCAAGTGCCTTCACGGGCTCGGGAATCTCGAAGTGCGTGCGTGAGAGTTCTTCGATTGCCGTGTCACTGAGGTTCTGCATCCACGCGGTGAGCGCCTGACGACCATGGAGCTTGCGAGAGGGGTCTTTCTCGAGGTGCGCGATTGCCTCGTCAATGCTGGCACCGGGAAGAATCTCGTGGGCAATACGCGTTTGCTCCTCGACCATGCGGGCGAGTTCCTCGATGCCCCACTCGTAGGTCTCATCGAGATCGATCGTGGCGCCGAGAAAACGGCGCGACATGAGGCCGTAGAGCTCGCGGCCCACGGCATCTTTATCGCGGGCTGCCGGGGCCAGCTCAACATCCAGGAACCGGGCGAACGACTCGTACGCTTCGCTGGCCGCGGCCGCATTGCGCTCCAGATCCGCCAGCAGCGACACCGGAAGCTCGCCGTTCGTGAACTCCGCTCCGGCAGCAAACTCAGCTCCGGCCGCAAACTCCGTGAAGAAACCATCGGCCGCTGCGTTGCGGCGTGCCTGCTCGAGAACCTCGAGCACCTGACTGCGCGCGGGCGTGTTGCCCGTTGCGATGCCTTCGCGCAGGGTTTCGACATACCCCTCGAGCGCCCCGCCCACATTGCCGAGCTTGCGCGCGATGATGCCCCAGTCGTTCTCTGTCGCAGTCGGCATGAGGTCGAATATCTCCCGGATGCGCTGTGCGGGTGAGGCGAGCACGTTGATGTCTCGCGCATCCCAGCCGGCTTCGGCGAGCTCAAGATCAAGCGTCAGTTCTGCCGTGAGATCTGTGATCGTGACCCGATCTGTGCCATCGATGGGTACCGCCACCTCGAGTTGCGCAAGCGTCGCTCGCGCAGCCTGCTCATAGCGCCCACGGCCCGCGGGCGATAGGTCTTGGTACTCGTCGAGTCGACCCTCCGCACCGATGTATGTCGCGACGTCGGGGCTCAAATCGACGAGGGTTGCCACCCACTGCTCGGCGATGGCATCAACAGGGGTCGGAGTGCGGTTGGCTGGGCTGTCAGACATGTGAGCGAGCCTAGTGCGCCGCCTCGTTCCAGTCGCGGCCCACGCCCACCTGCACATCGAGGGGCACCGCGAGCTCAGCCGCCGAGCCCATGCGCGCGCGCACGATCGTTTCAAGGGCATCGCGCTCGCCCGAAACAACCTCGAACACGAGCTCATCGTGAACCTGCAGCAACATGCGCGAGCGCAGAGCATCCCGTGCCATATCAGCAGCGACACCATTCATGGCGTTTTTCATGATGTCGGCCGCCGACCCTTGAATCGGCGCGTTGAGCGCTTGCCGCTCGGCGTTTTCACGCAGCACCCGATTCGGACTCTTCAGGTCGGGAAACGGCCGCCGACGACCGAAGATCGTCTCGGTATAACCGTCGACTCGAGCTTGCTCAACGACGCTTCTCAGATACTCGCGCACGGCGCCGAACCGAGCGAAGTAGTCACCCATCAGCTGCTTGGCCTCGGCCGTGTCGATGCGCAATTGCTTGCTCAGCCCGAACGCGCTGAGACCGTAGGCGAGGCCATAGCTCATGGCTTTCACCTTCGTGCGCATCTCGGCCGTGACATCGGCGGGTTCAACGGCGAAGATTCGAGCCCCCACGAAACGGTGCAGGTCCTCCCCCGAACGGAACGCCTCAATGAGGCCCTCGTCACCGGACAAGTGGGCCATAATGCGCATTTCGATCTGGGAGTAGTCGGCGGTCAACAGTCCCTCGAAGCCGTCGCCTGCGACAAATGCCGCCCGAATTCGGTGGCCGACCTCGGTGCGTACAGGAATGTTCTGAAGGTTCGGGTCAGTCGACGAGATACGCCCCGTTGTGGTGCCCGTCTGGTCGTAGGTGGTGTGGATTCGCCCGTCGGCCGCAATTGCCGACGAGAGCGTCTCAACAATCTGTCGCAGCTTCGTTGCGTCGCGGTGTTGCAACAGCAGACCAAGGAACGGGTGCGGATGCGCCTCTTGCAAATCAGCCAACGCCGCGGCGTCGGTCGAGTAGCCCGTCTTGGTCGCCCGAGTCTTCGACATGCCCAACTCATCGAACAAGACTTCTTGCAGCTGCTTGGGCGAGCCGAGGTTGACCTCGTGTCCGATCTCAGCGAACGCTTTCTCGGCGATGCCCGCAGCTGTCTCGCCGAGTTCGGTGTTGAGCGCGTCAAGCGCCAAGCGATCGACCGTGATGCCCGTGCGTTGCATCAGCGCCAGCACCGGAGCCGAAGGCAGTTCGATCTCGGCGAGTACCCGTTCGCTGGTCGCGGGCAACGACTGACGCTGGTCGGCGACCAGGCGGCTCAAGAACCACGCGACGGTTGCCGGGCTGACGCTCTCGGTGTCGGGAACCAGTTGGTTCGGGTCGGCCTGCGGCATCGACTCGCCGAGCACGTCGTGCACGAGATCGGCGAGGTCATACGACTTCGCCCCGGGTCGTTCGAGCCAGGCGGCGAGGCGCGAATCCCACACCACCCCGTTCAGCTCGATGTCGAAGCCAGCGAGCACACCCGCGACCGCCTTCGTGTCGGCGAGCAACTTGGGGCTCTCGCTCGACAGCCAGGCCTCGAGTGCTGCGTAGTCGGGACGATGCGCGGCCCAGTTCACTTGCACCGTCTCGGTCGGTGTCGCGAGACCGAAAGCAGCGAGCTGGCCGAGAGGAGCATCCACGATCACAGCGACCTCGTGGCCGGCCTGCTCGGTCGCGCGCAACCAGGCGGCAAGCTCTTCGTCGACGAGCGTGCGCACGACAGGAAGGTCAGTGCGTGACGCCGAAACGTCGACCGAGCCCATGTCGGCACCCTCAGCCTCGGCGATCTTGAGCACGCGCTCGGTGAGCGTGCGGAACTGCAACCGCTCGAAAACCTGCTTGACCGCGGGCACGTCCATGGGGCGACGATCAAGATCGTGCGGACCGACCGGCAGTTCGAGGTCGGTGATAAGCCGATTGAGGCGGCGGTTGCGTTCGGCTCGATCCCGTTGCTCGCGCAAATTGCTGCCGACGACACCGCCGATCTCATCGATGTGCTCCCAGAGCCCGTCGAGGGAGCCGTACTGAGTGATCCATTTGACGGCCGTCTTCTCACCAACCTTGTCGATGCCCGGAAGATTGTCGCTGGTCTCGCCCACGAGGGCGGCGATCTCGGGATACTGCTCGGGGTTCACGCCATAGCGCTCGCGCACAGCGTCGGGGTCGTAGCGCTTGAGCTCTGAGACCCCGCGGGCGTTCGGGTACAACAACGTCACATCATCGGTGACGAGCTGAATCGTGTCGCGGTCGCCGGAGACGACGAGCACGTGAAAGCCTTCGGCTGCCCCCTGTGTGGCAAGCGTCGCGAGGATGTCGTCAGCCTCGTAGTCCTCTTTCGTGATGGTCGGGATGCTCATGGCCGCGAGCGCCTCTTGCAAAAGGGGCACTTGCCCGACGAACTCGGGTGGCGTCTCGCCGCGCGTGCCCTTGTACTCGGGGTACTCGCGAGTGCGAAACGAATACCGCGAAATGTCGAAGGCGACGGCGACGTGCGTCGGCTTCTCTTTTGCGAGCAGGCTGAGGAACATTGAGAGGAACCCGTGGATGGCGTTGGTGTGTTGGCCGTCGCGCGTCACGAAGCTGTCGATCGGCAACGCATAGAACGCTCGAAAAGCAAGGGAGTGGCCGTCGATAATGAGAAGGGTAGGCTTTGCGGAGTCCGTCACGGGGCCAGCCTAGCGAGGCGACCCGACCCGACACTGCGACCCGTCGCCGACCGCTGCCGAGGATGAGCCATGACGTTGCTGCCCCCCGATCTTGACCCCGAGCTCATCGAGCGGTTGGTCGCCACGGGCGGCGGCGAACTGACACGCAAGATGGGCATCGAGTTTCTTGAACTGTCGGCTGAGCACTCGGTGGCCACGATGCCGGTGGTCGGGAATACGCAAGTGTTGGGTCTGCTACACGGTGGCGCCCATGTCGTTCTCGGCGAGAGTCTCGGCTCGATCTCGTCAGCGATTCATGCTGGGCCGGGCCGCTACGCCGTCGGCATCGAGATCAATGCCACGCACAGCCGGTCGATCACTGAAGGCCTAGTGACGGGAACGTGCACGGCGCTCGTTCTCGGGCGCACGCTGTGCACCCACGAAATCGTCATGACCGACGAGAGTGGGCGGCGGCTGTCGACAGTGCGCATGACCAACATGCTGCGCGACCGCTGATCGCTACGAACTTGGGAGCTTCGGCGATCGCGGGTACTGGGGGGTGGGTCTACTCCCCCGCCACTGCCTCCTCAGAGGATGCGGCTGCCGGCTTCTTGGGGGAGTCTTTCTTGCCGCCAAGCTGGTCGATGATCGCCTGAGCGACGGCCTGCATGGTGGTGCGGCGATCCATTGACGCTTTCTGAATCCAGCGAAACGCCTCCGGCTCGGTAAGGCCCATGCGCTCGTTGAGCAGGCCCTTCGCGCGGTCGACGAGCTTGCGCGTCTCGAACCGCTCAACCAGGTCGGCGACTTCTGCTTCAAGCGTGAGGATCTGTTGGTAACGGCTGAGGGCAACCTCAATCGCGGGCAACAAGTCGTTGGGTGTGAAGGGCTTGACGACGTAGGCGAGCGCACCAGCATCGACAGCCTGCTCGACGAGCTCTTTCTGGCTAAACGCGGTGAGAAGAACAACTGGAGCGATGTGGTTCTCGCTCAGCCGCTTGGCCGCCTCGATGCCGTCGAGTTTCGGCATCCGGATGTCCATGATGACCAGGTCGGGCCGAAGCTCCGTGGCGAGCGCCACGGCGGTCTCCCCGTCGCCCGCTTCGCCGACAACGTCGAAGCCGTTGTCTCGCAGAATCTCGACGATGTCCATGCGAATGAGCGACTCATCTTCGGCGACGACGACTCGACGGGGGGCAGCGGCGTTTTGATCCTGGTCACTCACGGAAATGAGCCTACGGTATCCTCGTGTTGCTGGGCTTTCCCGCCCATGCCGGCTTGGCGGAATGGTAGACGCGGCGCACTCAAAATGCGTTGTCCGTGAGGACGTGTGGGTTCGAGTCCCACAGCCGGTACGCGACACAACGACTTCAGCGAACGCCAAGCCCGGTGCGCTGCCGCTTCGCGGCACGGGGTTCGAGTCCCACAGCCGGTACGCGACGGAAGAGGGCTGCCATCGGCACTGGTCCCGGCCCTCTTTCTACGCATTAGCGCTAGTCGGCGTGTTCGCCGCTCTCCCAGACCGGCGCTGCGGCGTTGATCGCGTCACCGACGACGTGCACGCGCAGATCGTTCGTCGACCCGGTAATTCCGGGAGTGGAGCCCGAGATGACCACGACCTTGTCGCCGACGTCGGCAAGGCCCTCGCGCAACAGCACCTCATCAACCTGGCGGTACATCGCGTCAGTGTGGGTCACGCGGTCGACCAGAAAGGTCTCGATCCCCCAGGTCAGCGACATGCGCCGCTGAATGCTCTCGAGCGGCGTGAAGGCCTTCATCGGCACCCGGAAGCGCAGACGCGACATACGGCGTGCCGAGTCACCCGACTCGGTGAACACGCACACGAACTTCGCGTCGACGAAGTCGGCCACCTCGGCAGCGGCGAGCGTGATGGCTCCGCCCTGCGTGCGGGGCTTGGTGCCGAGCGGCGGGATGCGCTCGAGACCGTGCTCTTCGGTCGAGGCAATGATGCGCGCCATCGTCGAGACCGTAATGACGGGGAACTCCCCCACGCTCGTCTCGCCACTCAACATCACGGCATCTGCGCCATCCAGCACCGCGTTTGCGACATCAGAGGTCTCGGCGCGAGTAGGAATCGGGTTGTTGATCATCGACTCGAGCATCTGGGTGGCGACGATGACGGGCTTGGCCATCCGCCGGGCCAGCTCGACCGCACGCTTCTGCACGATGGGCACGGATTCGAGTGGCAACTCGACCCCGAGGTCGCCGCGCGCGACCATGATGCCGTCAAAGGCTTCGATGATCTCTTCGAGAGCATCCACCGCTTGCGGCTTTTCGATCTTGGCGATGACCGGAATCGTACGACCCTCTTCCCGCATGATCTGGTGCACTCGGTTGACGTCGGAAGCGCTGCGGACGAACGACAACGCGATGTAGTCAGCACCGAGTTTGAGTCCCCATCGCAGGTCGTCTTCGTCTTTCTCTGACAGCGCGGGCACGTTAACGGCCACGCCAGGAAGATTGATGCCCTTGTTGTTCGAGACCGGGCCGGCGACGACGACCTCGGTGCGCACGCGCACGCCGTCGGTACTGAGCACCTTCACCGTGACTTTGCCGTCGTCGATGAGCAGGAAGTCGCCAGGCTTGACGTCAGACGGTAACCCCTTGAACGTGGTGCTGCAGATCTCTTTCGTGCCGAGGATGTCTTCGGTCGTAATCGTGAAGATGTCGCCCTGGGCGAGCTCGTGAGGACCGTTCTCGAACTTGCCGAGCCTGATCTTGGGGCCTTGCAGGTCTACCAGCACGGCAACGGCGCGGTCTGCGTCGGCGGCGGCCTTCCGAACGTTGCGGTAGACCTCCTCGTGCACGTCATAGGTGCCGTGGCTCAGGTTCATTCGAGCGACGTTGACGCCGGCTTCGATGATGGCCCGGATGTTCTCGTAGCTTGCTGTTGCCGGCCCGAGGGTGGCAACGATCTTTGCGCGTCTCATGAGTTCCTCACGTGGTGGTGGTGGTAGGGGTGGAACGTGCGGGGGCAGCGCGCCTAGGAGCGCTCGGGTCAGACGGTGAGTGGTCGGTCGGTCGCCCGCACGGGTGCGGGAAGATCGCTCTCACCCTGCAGGTAGGTGTCGACGGCTGCCGCGACGGCGCGACCTTCGGCGATAGCCCAGACGATCAATGATGCGCCACGACCGGCATCTCCAGCGACGAACACACCCGCCTCACCCGTCGTGTAGTCAGCCTGCCGGGTGATCGCTCCTGATCCCTCGAATGGTAGGCCAAGCTGCTCGTCGAGCGTTCCGCGGGAGGCTCCGGTAAAGCCGAGCGCCAAGAGCACGAGGTCTGCCGGGATCTCGCGTTCTGTGCCCGCTTTGGGTACCCGACGGCCGTCGAGGTACTCGGTCTCAGCCACGCGCAGTGCACGGACCTCACCGGCGTTGGTCGTCAGGAATTCGACCGTCGAGGCGAGATACATGCGTTCGCCGCCCTCCTCATGGGCACTGTGCACCTCGAAGAGCGTCGGCTGCAGCGGCCAGGGCTGCGAGTCCGGCCGCTCGTGCGGGGGCTGAATGCCGATGGCGAGGTTGGTCACGCTCAGAGCACCTTGGCGGTGTGCGGTGCCGATGCAGTCGGCACCGGTGTCACCGCCGCCGAGCACGACGACGTGCCTGCCCTCGGCTGTGATCTGTTCGACTACCTGGTCACCGGCTTGCACGCGGTTGGACTGCGTGAGGTATTCCATGGCGTAGTGGATGCCCAGGGCGTCGCGGCCAGGTATAGCGAGGTCTCTCGACTCGGGAGCACCCGTAGCAATCACTACGGCGTCATAGCGGGTGCGCAGTTCATCCCACGTGATGTCGACGCCGATTTCGACACCGGCACGGAACCGGGTGCCCTCGGCCTGCATTTGCGTGAGTCGGGCATCCAGGTGGCGCTTCTCCATTTTGAAATCGGGGATGCCGTACCGCAGTAGGCCGCCGATGCGATCTTCTTTTTCGAACACGGCGACCGTGTGCCCCACCCGGGTCAACTGCTGCGCGGCAGCAAGACCGGCCGGCCCCGAGCCCACAACGGCCACGGTCTTGCCGGTGAGCCGTTCGGGCGGCACCGGCTGCACCCAGCCGTTGTTCCAGGCCTGCTCAATGATCGACGCCTCGACCTGCTTGATGGTGACGGCTGGCTGGTTGATGGCCAGGACGCACGACGACTCGCACGGTGCCGGGCACAGCTTGCCCGTGAATTCCGGAAAGTTGTTCGTGGCGTGTAGCCGCTCGATTGCCTGGCGGCCCTCACCTCGCCAGGTCAAGTCGTTCCACTCGGGAATGAGGTTGCCCAGCGGGCAGCCCTGATGGCAGAACGGAATTCCGCAGTCCATACAGCGCCCAGCTTGGCGACGCAGAACGCCCGGGTCGCCCTGCTCGTAGACCTCCTTGTAGTCCATCAGCCGCAAGGACACGGGGCGGCGCGGCGGCAGTTCGCGCTCGGGAACGTTGATGAATCCACGGGGATCAGCCACCGGTTACCTCCAAGATGCGGCCCCACACGACGTCGCCGTCGGGGTCGAGGCCCTCGTCGAGAGCAGTCTGGCGGGTCGCAAGAACGGCCGCGAAGTCCCGAGGCAACACTTTGACGAATCGGTCAAGTGCGGCTTCTCCGCCGGCAATGAGCCGCGCTGCGAGGGTCGACTCCGTTTCGTCGTGGTGACGGCGCATGAGGTCGGTCACGAGCGCGCGATCTTCAGCGTCGAGCACAGAGAGCTCGAGCTCGCCCGTGTCGAGCGCGTCGCTGTTGACGCGTTCGCGCCGCAGGTCGTACACGTAGGCGGTACCCCCCGACATGCCGGCCCCAAGGTTTCGACCGGTCGCACCAAGGATCACGGCGGTCCCGCCGGTCATGTACTCCAGCGCGTGATCACCGACCCCTTCGACGACCGCGGTAGCCCCAGAGTTGCGCACCATGAACCGCTCGCCGACGATGCCCCGAATAAACAGCTCGCCACTCGTGGCACCGTAACCGATCACATTGCCCGCGATCACATTGCGTTCTGCGTGGAAGACGGCGTCACGGGTGGGGCGCACAATAACGCGACCGCCCGAGAGCCCCTTGCCAACGTAGTCGTTGCTGTCGCCGTAGAGACGGAGCGTTATGCCGCGAGGCATGAAGGCTCCGAGGCTCTGCCCTGCCGACCCGGTAAGTGTGACGTCGATCGTGTCAGGGGCGAGTCCGTGTTCACCGTGCCGTTTTGTGACGTGGTACCCCAGCATCGTCCCTACGGCGCGCTCGGTGTTGCGGATGGGCAGATCAATGCGCACCGGTGAGCCGTGCTCCAGTGCGTCGACGCTGAGCCTCAAGAGCTCGTTGTCGAAGTGCTGCTCAAGCTCGTGGTCTTGCTCCTCGCGCTTCGTACGCGGAGCATCCTCGTCAAAGACCGGACCGTTGAGGATGGGTGACAGGTCGAGCCCATCGGCCTTCCAGTGGTGCACAGCACGGTCGACGTCGAGCATGTCGACGCGGCCGATTGCCTCTTCGAGTGAGCGGAAACCAAGCTCGGCGAGGTACTCGCGCACCTCTTGAGCGAGAAACTCCATAAAGGTGATCACGAACTCGGGAGTTCCCGTGAAGCGCTTGCGCAGTTCGGGGTTCTGTGTCGCAACTCCGACAGGACACGTGTCGAGGTGGCACACGCGCATGAGGATGCATCCCGAAACGACCATGGGCGCCGTCGCGAACCCATACTCTTCGGCTCCGAGCAGCGCGGCGATAACGACGTCGCGGCCAGTCTTCATCTGACCGTCAGCTTGCACCGTGACACGCCCGCGCATGTTGTTCAGCATGAGCGTCTGCTGCGCCTCAGCCAGACCGAGTTCCCACGGCGTACCGGCGTGCTTCAGCGAGTTGAGCGGGCTCGCACCCGTTCCTCCGTCGTGGCCCGAGATGAGTACGACGTCAGCCTTGGCCTTCGCGACGCCGGCCGCGACCGCTCCGATACCCGACTGGCTCACGAGCTTGACGTGTACGCGCGCGATGGGGTTGGCGCGCTTCAGGTCGAAGATCAACTGCTTGAGGTCTTCGATCGAGTAAATGTCGTGGTGCGGTGGCGGCGAGATGAGGCCGACGCCGGCGGTTCCGTGACGCAAACGCGCGATCCACGGGTAGACCTTGTTGGCCGGCAACTGCCCTCCCTCACCAGGTTTGGCACCCTGGGCCATCTTGATTTGGATGTCGTCGGCGTGAGTCAAATACAAGCTCGTCACGCCGAATCGCCCCGATGCAACCTGCTTGATGGCACTGCGCTTTTCGGGGTCGAGAAGTCGCTCGGGGCTTTCGCCGCCTTCGCCCGTGTTGCTGCGACCACCGATGCGGTTCATCGCGATCGCCAGCGTCTCGTGCATTTCGGGACTGATCGCACCCAGGCTCATCGCGCCCGTCGTAAAGCGGCGGATAATCGACTCGACCGACTCAACATCGTCGAGCGGCACTGGGGTGCGACCCTCGGTCTTGAACCTGAAGAGGCCGCGCAGCGTCATCAGGTTCTCGGCCTGGTCGTCGACGGCCTTCGTGTACTCGCGGAAGATGTCGTACCGCTTCGACCGCGTGGCGTGTTGAAGCCGGAACACCGTCTCGGGGTTGAAAAGGTGCGGCGGACCGTCGCGGCGCCACTGGTACTCGCCGCCAGTCTGCAGTCGCTCATGAGGGTTGACGGGTGCCGAGGCCGGGTACGCCAGCTCGTGGCGTGCGGCGTTCTCGGCCGCGATGGTGTCGATGCCGACACCGCCGAGCACGCTGGAGGTGCCGGTGAAATAGCGGTCGACGAAATCTTGGCCGAGTCCTACGGCCTCGAAAGTCTGCGCGCCCGCGTAAGACCCGACCGTCGAGATGCCCATCTTCGACATGATCTTGAGAACGCCCTTGCCCAGCGCCTTGATGACGTTGCGCACGGCCTTCTCGGGGGTGATACCCGTGATCATCCCGGACCGCACAAGGTTCTCGACAGTCTCCATCGCGAGGTACGGGTTGATCGCGGATGCGCCGTAGCCAATCAGCACGGCGCAGTGGTGGACCTCGCGTACATCGCCCGTCTCCACGATGAGACCAACTTGCATGCGCTTCTCGGTTCGAATGAGGTGGTGGTGCACCGCCGCGAGCATAAGCAGCGATGGCACGGGGGCCAGGTCGGCCGTCGAGTCTCGGTCGCTCAGCACAATAAACTCGGCGCCGTCGGCAATGGCCTCATCGACCTCGTCGCACATGGCGGCGATGCGCTTCTCGAGAGCCTTCGGACCCCTATCGACTCGGTACAGCCCCCTGATGGTCGTGGTGAGCGAGCTGCCAGGACGTGGGTCGATGTGCTGAATCTTTGCCAGCTCATCGTTGTCAATAATCGGAAAGTCGAGGACCACCTGCCGAGCGTGGCGGGGCGTGGCGTCAAGCAGATTGCGCTCGGGCCCGAGGCCCAGGCGCATCGAGGTCACTACCTCTTCCCGAATCGAATCGAGCGGTGGGTTCGTGACCTGAGCGAACTGCTGCGTGAAGTAGTCAAAGAGCAACCGAGGTCGATCAGAAAGTACGGCGATGGGGGTGTCGGAGCCCATTGCCCCCAGCGGCTCGGCTCCGGCCTTCGCCATGGGTGAGAGCAAGATCCGCACCTCTTCTTCGGTGTATCCGAAGGTGCGCTGACGCCTCACGATTGATGCCGGCGTGTGCACGATGTGCTCGCGCTCGGGCAAATCTTTCAGGTGGATGCGCTGGCCCTCAAGCCACTCACCCCAAGGTTCAAGACCCGCGAGCTGTGACTTGATCTCGTCGTCTTCGATCAGTCTGCCGTCGGCCGTGTCGACGAGGAACATTTTGCCCGGACGAAGCCGGCCCTTGCGGACGATGCGGCTGGGCTCGATGTCGAGAACGCCAATTTCGCTCGCGAGCACGACGAGTCCGTCGTCAGTCACAATGAAGCGACCGGGACGTAGCCCGTTACGGTCGAGGGTGGCGCCGACGAGGGCGCCGTCAGTGAACACCAGTGCGGCGGGGCCGTCCCACGGCTCCATAAGCATGCCGTGATACTCGTAGAAATCACGCTGGCCCGGGTCGATGTCCGTCTGGTTCTCCCAGGCCTCGGGCACCATCATCATGATCGCGTGCGGCAAAGAGCGCCCGCCGAGTGTCAGCAACTCGACCACCTCATCGAATGATGCTGAGTCACTCGCCCCGGGAGTCACGATCGGAAACACGTCGCGCAGGTCGCCGAACAGGTCAGAACGAAGCTGCGACTGGCGTGCGCGCATCCAGTTGCGATTGCCCTGCACCGTGTTGATCTCGCCGTTGTGCGCAATCGAGCGGAATGGTTGCGCCAGCGGCCATGACGGGAACGTATTGGTCGAGTACCGCGAATGCACGAGCGCGAGCTTCGAGGTGAATCGCTCGTCGCTGAGATCGGGGTAGAACGGCTCGAGCTGCAGCGTGGTGACCATGCCCTTGTAGACCAGCGTGCGACACGACAGCGAAGGAAAATAAGAGCCCAGCTCGCGCTCGGCGCGCTTTCGGGCGCGGAAGGTTTGGCGGTCGAGCGCCAGCCCGGCAAGCGGCGCTCCGTTCTCATCGGTGCGGGAGGAGCACACGACGAGTTGCTCGAAAGCAGGCATCGCCTCGCGAGCAAGGTTTCCGATCAGGGAAGGATCGGTCGGCACCGTGCGCCAGCCGAGCAACTCCAGACCCTCATCGAGGAGAATCGCCTCGATGCCTGCCTTTTCGCGCTCGCGCTCGGCGCCGTCATTGGGCAGGAACGCTGTGCCAATGGCATAGTGCCCCACCTTGGGCAGGCTGAAGGGCAGCACCGCGCGCATGAAGGCGTCAGGGATCTGGGTGATGATGCCAGCGCCATCACCGGTGCCGGCGTCGGAGCCCACGGCCCCCCGGTGTTCCAGGTTGCGGAGAGCATCGAGCGCGGCCTGGATGATGTCGTGCCCTGCCGTACCGCGCAGCGTGGCGACCATGGCCAGACCGCATGCATCGTGCTCGCGGCGCGGGTCGTACATGCCCTGCGCGGCAGGAACCCTCGAGAAGCGCTGCATCGGTGATGTGACATCCATCAGAACCGTCCTCACGTTATAGCGGAAACCGTGTGGGACGTCGCTGGCCCGTGGGGTGAGTGCGCGCACTAGCGCGCCGCGGATGCCGGATCGAAAGTGGTGGCGATCCTCATCGCCACTCGCGATGCTCGGTGAGCATGGCGGGCGGCGCTACGGCTTCGCGGCGGACCCGCTTGTGGCGGCGGTCGAACCGGTTGCACCGGCGGCGACGAGAGCCTCATTACCCTCGTCGTCGGAGTCGGTGTAGACGTCTTCGGAGTCTACCCCAGCCTCAGCTGACCACTCCCGCCCGACGACGTAGGGCGAGGGCTCGAGCCCGGTGTGGCGACGCGACTGCACGATGATGATCGCGAGCCCAATAATGACGGCAGCCCAGGCGCCCCAGACGTTGACACGGATGCCGAGGAAGAGTTCGCTCGGGTCGAGACGGATCGTCTCGAACACACTTCGCCCGGCGCCGTACCAGATCAGATACACGCCGAGGAGCTTGCCCCACTGCAACCTCAGGCGCTTGTCAAGAAGAAGGATGACCGCGACACCCGCGAGGTTCCAGACGATTTCGTAAAGGAAAGTCTGGTGGAACAATGTTGCCTCGGGCAGCCCCACGGGGATCGCATCATTTGGACGATCGATGACGAGACCCCACGGTAGGTCAGTGGGAAGCCCAAATAGCTCTTGGTTAAACCAGTTACCGAGACGACCGAACGCCTGTGCGAGCAAGAGGCCCGGGGCGAGCGCATCGGCGAACGACCAGAACCGCACGCCCGTGACTCGGCACCCGATCCAGACACCCAGGGCGCCGCCGATCAGGGCGCCGAAAATCGCCATGCCGCCCTCCCAGATGTAGAGGGTCCGCAGCAGGTTGGCGCCCTCGAAGAAGTAGTCGTTCGGGTGCGTCAGCACATGGTAGATACGACCGCCAATGATGCCGAACGGAACCGCAAAAAGCGCGATGTCGAGTGTGATCCACGGTTCGGCGCCCCGGCCGCTTAGGCGCCAGTTCGTCAAGAGCACCGCTGCGACGATACCCGCCAGGATGCACAGCGCGTAGGCATAGATGTTGACGTCAAAGTCAAACCAGGTGAGTCCGATATCGCGCAGCCACTGGCCAAGATTGAACACCTGCCACTCGGGGGGCGGGCTCGGAATACTCAGGGGTTGAATCACGTCGGAAACCTTTCTCAGGGGGCGCGGTTAGCCTAGCGGCGCGTTCCGCTAGCAAGCTCACTGGCGACCTTCGCGACCTCGGCAACGCCGCCGTGCTCGAGCGCAGCCACAAGTCGAGACCCGACAATGGCACCATCGGCGTAACTCAGCACGTCAGCGACCTGTTCGGGAGTCGAGATACCGAGGCCGACGCAGGCGCTCGTGGAGCCCGCATCACGCAGCCGGCTCACGACACTGCGTGCCGCCTTGTCGACGTCATCCCGGGCTCCGGTGATTCCCATAGTCGATACCGCATAAACGAATCCCCGGCTCGCCTCGACAGCCTGCTTCATGCGCTCGTCGCTTGACGACGGCGCCGCGAGAAAAACGCGATCGAGATCGTGGTGCTGCGATGCGCTCATCCATTCGGCGGCCTCGTCGGGGATGAGGTCGGGCGTGATGAGCCCTGCTCCCCCGGCGTTCTGTAAGTCGGTGGCGAACCGCTCAACGCCGTACTGCAGCACCGGGTTCCAGTACGTCATAACCAGCAGGGGTGCATCGACACGGGCACGGATGCGTTCGACCGCCTCGAATCCGTGTCGTAGCCGAAACCCGTTGCGCAGTGCGGTCTGTGTGGCTCGTTGAATCGTGAGGCCATCCATAACCGGGTCGCTGTACGGCAAACCAAGCTCGACGATGTCGACACCATTCTCGACGAGAGCGACAGCGGCATCAACACTCGTGTCGAGGCTCGGAAAGCCCACGGGCAGGTATCCGATGAGTGCACCCGATGCCTCGTCGTTGCGGGTGCGGATCGTGTCGGCGACGTGGCTCATGATTCTTCTGCAGAGGTCGTGTCGCCCGCGGCGTCGAGGAGGCCGAAATAGCGTGCCGCGGTCTCCATGTCTTTGTCGCCACGGCCGCTCAGAGAGACGAGCACGATGCCGTCAGGCCCCAACTCCCGGCCGATCTCCATGGCACCGTGCAGAGCATGAGCGGTCTCGATGGCCGGGATGATGCCCTCGGTGCGGCTGAGCAAGCGCAGAGCATCCATGGCCTGGGCGTCAGTGACGGGGCGGTACTCGGCGCGCCCAATACCGGCGAGCCAGGCGTGCTCAGGACCCACGCCGGGGTAGTCGAGGCCTGCCGAGATGGAGTGGGATTCCATGGTTTGGCCGTCATCGTCTTGCAGCATGAGGCTACGCGCGCCGTGCAGAACGCCGGGGCGGCCCTTCGAGATCGTGGCGGCGTGGAACAACGTGTCGACGCCGTCGCCGGCAGCCTCGTTGCCGATCAAACGCACGTTCTCGTCATCGAGAAACGCGTGGAAGATGCCCATCGCGTTGCTGCCGCCGCCCACGCAGGCAACCACCGCATCGGGCAGGCGGCCGGTGAGATCTAGCACCTGCTCGCGCGCCTCGTTACCGATGACCGAGTGGAAATCTCGCACCATTGTGGGGAACGGGTGCGGGCCGGCAACCGTGCCGAGCAGGTAGTGGGTGTTCTCGACGTTGGCAACCCAGTCGCGCAAGGCTTCGTTGATCGCATCTTTCAGCGTGCGCGAACCGACCGTGACCGGCACGACCTCCGCGCCCAGAAGCTTCATGCGGGCAACGTTCAGGGCTTGACGCTCGGTGTCGACCTCGCCCATGTAGACGACGCACTCGAGGCCGAACAGAGCCGCGGCCGTGGCGCTCGCCACACCGTGCTGCCCGGCACCCGTCTCGGCAATGATGCGCGTCTTTCCGAGACGCTTGGCGATAAGCGCCTGACCGAGCACGTTGTTGATCTTGTGGCTGCCGGTGTGGTTGAGGTCTTCGCGCTTCAGGATGATGCGCGCTCCCCCGGCGTGCTCGGCGAAGCGTGGCGCCTCGGTGATGATCGAGGGACGGCCTGTGTAGGTTCGGTGAAGCTCGGCAAGTTCGGCGGTAAACGCCGGATCGACCTTCGCGGCCTGGTAGGCATCGTCGAGCTCGTCGAGTGCGGAGATGAGCGATTCGGGCACGAAGCGTCCACCGAACTCGCCGAAGTATGGACCGACCTGTTCGCGCAGATTCATGAGACCGCCAGGAATTCGTTGAGGGTGGCGACGGGGTCGCCACCGGTGACCAGGGCTTCGCCGACCAGCACCACATCGGCTCCTGCTCGACGGTAGTGCTCGACGTCTGCGACTCCGCTGACCGCGGACTCGGCGATGCGCACGGTGCCGTCAGGGATGCTCGATGCCAGGCGCCCAAACAGATCGCGGTCGAGCTCAAACGTGATGAGGTCACGCGCGTTGACACCGATGACGCCTGCACCGAGATCGACGGCCCGGCGAACCTCATCGGCATCGTGCGTCTCGACCAGCGGAGTCATCCCGAGCTCAATGATAAGCGCGTGCAGTTCGTGCATTGTGGGGTCGTCGAGCGCCGCGGCAATGAGCAATACAAGGTCGGCGCCCGCGGCCCGCGCCTCGAGCACCTGATAGGGCTCCGCAATGAAGTCTTTGCGTAGTACGGGGATCGAGACAGCGGCGCACACCGCCTCGAGGTCAGCCAGGGTTCCTCCGAAGCGACGCTCTTCGGTGAGAACGCTGATCGCCGAGGCTCCACCCAGCTCATACTGGCGCGCCAGCAGAGCCGGATCGGGGATGCTCGCGAGCGCACCGCGCGAAGGGCTGGCGCGCTTCACTTCGGCGATCACCTTGACGGTGGCACCGCGTTGGAGGGCAACGCGGGCGTCGAGGGCGGGCAGAGTCGCGAGCGCCTGTGCCTCGACTGCGGCGAGGGGACGCCTCTCGCGACGCCGGGCCGCGTCATCGAGCGCGCCAGCGACGAGGCCGTCGAGCACCTAGGAATGCACCTTCGGCTGGTACTTCGGGCCCTTGACGCCGTAGCCAGCCTTGGCCATGACGCCCCCAGCGATCCACCCCAGGAGCACAACCGCCGCGCTGGCCCACACGAGCCACGCGAGCTCGAAAAAGAAGGCAACAGTGCCGATCGTGAAACCGATGAGCATGATGGTTACCGCGGTCCAGGCGGCGGGCGAATGTCCGTGGCCGGGGTCGTTCTGCGCGTTCATCATCACTCCTGAGAAGGTGGGTGGGTTGCCGTCGAGTCTACCGTGTTGTCGGGTCGTCACCGTCGCTCAGCGCGTCCCACGCATCGAGCCGGTCGGTCTGCACGCTTGTTTCCGCCGAGGTTGCTCTCACCGCGTCGTACCGCCGCGAACGCTGCGGCCAACGGGATGCCGTGAGCGCGATGCCGACCCCAATCAAGACGCCCGCAACCCCCGCGACGATCGCGACGGCGGGCCAGACAGAGACAACGACCTGCTCGACAAGGGGACGCAAGGACGCCACGCCTTCGATGCCCGTAGCCTCGGTGAGACGCGTCGCGGCGGCCGCGACAGGGTCGCCAAGGGCCAGCAGGCCCGACGCGGCGATGCCGAGGCCGAGGAGCGCCTGGAGCAAACCCAATATGACCCGGAAGACCGGGCCGGCAAGGGCGAGGGCGGCGACGAGGGCGAGAGCGGCGAGGGCGAAAGGCGGAACGGCCGGAGCAGCAGCATCCCCTGCCGCGACGACGAGTAGCCCACCTCCTAGCTCAACGGTCATCCAGACCTGTGACCACGCGAGAAACGCAACGGCCGCTGTGAGTACGGGAAGCAGCAGTGCGAGAACGCGCACGCGCCGGGATCCAGGCATGTTTTCAGTCATGCGTCGACCCGCCCCAGAGCGTTGGCGATCGCAACAGCGCGGAGCGGAGCGGCCGCTTTGGAGAGCGTCTCTTGAAACTCAGCCTCAGGCACGGAGTCGGCGACGAGCCCCGCACCGGCTTGCACCCGCGCAACCCCATCTGCGAGGTAGGCCGTGCGAATAGCGATTGCCAGATCGAGGTCTCCCGAAAACGCGAAATAGCCAACGACGCCGCCGTAGACGCCGCGACGCGCGGGCTCAAGCTCGTCGATGATCTGCAACGCTCGGGGCTTGGGTGCTCCGCTCAGCGTGCCCGCGGGAAAAGTCGCGCGAAAGACGTCGATCGGCGTCACGTCGTCGCGCACGTCGCCCTCGACGCTCGAGACGAGGTGCATGATGTGGCTGAACCGTTCGACCTGCATGAACTCGGTCACCTCGACGGTGCCCGCCCGGCACACCTTCGACACGTCGTTGCGGCCGAGGTCAACGAGCATGAGGTGCTCGGCCTGTTCTTTGCGGTCGGCAAGAAGCTCATCGGCGAGCTCGGCGTCGCGCTCAGGCGTGTCGCCCCGCGGCCGCGAACCGGCGATCGGATGCGTATAGACCCGGCCGTCGGTGACCTTCACGAGCGCTTCGGGCGACGAGCCCACGATTGCGTAGGGGGTTCCGCCTGCCGTTTCCAGCGTGAGCGCATACATGTACGGCGAAGGATTGAGCGCGCGGAGCACGCGGTAAACGTCGAGCGGGCTCGCCGTGAGCTCGTGATCGAGGCGCTGGCTGATGACCACCTGAAACACGTCACCGTCGCGAATGAAGCCTTTCGAGCGCTCGACGGCCGCAAGAAATTCGGCGGGCGTCGTCCGGTGATGCGCTTGAGGCACGGTGTCGAGGTCGATGCGGGCGATCCCCGGTTCGGCAGGGGCAGCGAGGGCCGCTTCGAGCGCATCGAGTCTTTGCTGGGCATCCGCCCACAGGGCCGCTTCGTCGTCGACCCCGTCGCCCAGAGCGCTCGCGATGAGCGAGACAGTGCCCTGGCGGTGATCCATGACGATGAGCTCGCTCACAAAGGCCATGGCGAGCTCGGGGCACGGGAAGTCGCTCGGCGGGGCGTCGGGCAGGTGCTCGACCTGGCGCACAGCGTCCCAGCCGATGAAGCCGACGAGTCCGCCTGTGAGGGGAGGATGCTCGGGGTTCTCGGGCGAGCGCCACCGCGCATAGAGCGCGTCGAGGGCCGCGAGTGTTGGGCTCGGCAGTGCTGCACCGAACGCCCGCTCGGCATCGATCGACCCCTCGAGCCAGACCGCCGCGCCGTCGAGCTCAGTGAGCACGCCGAACGATCGAACGCCCACGAACGAGTATCGCGACCAAATGCCGCCCTGCTCGGCCGATTCGAGAAGAAATGACCCGGTGCGACCCTCGGCGAGCGACCGGTACAGACCCACAGGCGTCAGTGCGTCGGCGAAAAGCGTGCGGATGACCGGAACAACTCGCGCGTCGTGCAGCTGCTCAGCGAACTGCTCGCGTGACGTCGTGGTCACGAGATCACCCCGACGACGGGGTCGAGCGGATCAACGTCAAAGCACGATCGCGCGCCGGTGTGGCACGCGACCCCGATCTGCTCGACCTGTAGGAGCAGAGTGTCACCGTCACAGTCGAGGGCGGCACCGCGCACATGCTGCACGTGGCCACTCGTGTCACCTTTGCGCCAGTACTCCTGCCGCGAGCGACTCCAGAAGGTCACGCGACCTTCGGTGAGGGTGCGGCGCACAGCTTCGGGGTCCATCCAGCCCACCATGAGCACCTCAAGGGTGTCGTGCTGTTGGATCACGGCGGGCAGCAGCCCCGCGGCATCGAAGCGCACGCGGGCGATCACCGCCTCGGCATCGAGTTTGTTCATCGCACGCTCATCCGTTCTGCGCGCAGCGCATCCTTGACCTGGCCGACTGTCAGCTGGCCGTTGTGGAAGACGCTCGCGGCGAGCACGGCGTGTGCGCCGGCCGCGACCGCCGGGGCGAAATGCTCGAGCGCACCCGCGCCCCCCGAAGCGACGACCGGCACCGTCGACATCTCGGCGACCGCGGCAATCAACTCGAGGTCGAAGCCGTTCTTCGTTCCGTCAGCATCGATCGAATTGACGAGCAGCTCGCCTGCCCCGCGTTCGATCGCCTCGTGGGCCCACCCGATCGCATCGATGTCGGTACGCTCACGTCCGCCGTGCGTCGTGACCACGAAGCCGCTCGGCGATGCCGCGTCGCGGGTGACGTCGAGTGAGAGCACACACACTTGCGCGCCGAAGCGGTCAGCAATCTCGCCGACCAGCTCGGGTCGAAGGATCGCCGCGCTGTTGACGCCGATCTTGTCGGCACCATGAGCAAGCAGTCGTGCGACGTCGTCGACCGCGCGTACCCCTCCCCCGACGGTAAGCGGGATGAATACCTGCTCGGCTGTCGCGCGCACGAGGTCGAACATGGTTTCGCGGTTGTCGACGGTGGCCTTCACGTCGAGAAAGGTGATCTCGTCAGCACCTTGCTCGTAGTACGTACGAGCGAGCTCGATCGGGTCACCCGCGTCGCGCAGGTTGAGGAAGTTGACCCCCTTGACGACTCGACCCGCCGCGACGTCAAGGCAGGGGATGACCCGGACGGAAACGGCCATCAGATGCGTGCGGCGTGAATCGAGCTGACGAGGATCGCACGGGCCCCGAGATCGTACAGCGCGTCCATGACGTGATTGGTCTCGTCGCGTGGCACCATCGCCCGCACAGCAACCCATTCGGGGTCGGCGAGTGGCGACACAGTGGGTGACTCGAGACCCGGAGTGATCACTTGCGCGCGCTCGAGGAGAGTGCGTGGAAGGTCGTAGTCCATGAGCACGTACTGCCGTGCCACGAGCACGCCTTGCAGTCGTCGCTGCAGAGTCGAGATGCCAGCACGCTCAGGCTGGGCGCTAATGAGCACAGCGGTCGACTCGAGAATCACCGGCCCGACGATCTCGAGACCCTGCGCGCGCAGGGTTGATCCTGTCGAGACGACGTCGGCCACGGCATCCGCCACGCCCAGACGTACCGCGGACTCAACGGCGCCATCAAGCCGGATGAGCTGGGCTGTCACGCCGTGCCGAGCAAGAAAGTCGCCAACGAGACCGGGATAGCTCGTGGCCACACGGTGGCCAGCGAGGTCGTCGAGCGTCGACACCGTGCCCGGGGGCGCGGCGAATCGGAAGGTCGAGCTGCCGAAATCGAGCGGCTGAATCTCGACCGCAGCCGAACCGGAGTCAAGGAGCAGGTCACGCCCCGTGATGCCCACATCGAGGGCTCCCGAGCCGACATAGGTCGCAATGTCGCGCGGCCGCAGGTAAAAGAACTCGACGCCATTGCGCGGGTCGGCGACGGTGAGCGCGCGCGGGTCACGCCGGCCGGCGTAGCCCGCCTCAACGAGCATCTCAATGGCGGTCTCGGAGAGCGATCCCTTGTTGGGTACCGCGATTCTCAGCATGTCGTGGTCTCTTCGTGTGCGGTGTGCCCGCGAACGGGCGACGGGCGGGGTGGAGAGTGCTAGAGGTGCTTGTAGACGTCGTCGAGGGTAAGCCCCTTCGCGACGAGCAGCACCTGCAGGTGGTACAGCAACTGCGAAACCTCTTCGGCCGTTGACTCGTCGCTTTCGTATTCGGCGGCCATCCACACCTCAGCGGCCTCTTCGACGATCTTTTTACCGATCGCGTGGATGCCCGCATCGAGTTGCGCGACGGTGCCCGAGCCCTCCGGGCGCAGGCGTGCCTTCTCGCTCAGCTCAGCGAACAAGGCGTCGAAAGTCTTCACCCGCCCAGGCTACCGGGCCGGTGCCGTGCGTTCACGCGGTTAGGAGACGCCGAGCAGGTCGATGATGAAGACGAGGGTCTTGCCCGACAGGCGATGACCGCCGCCCGCTGGCCCGTAGGCGAGGTGGGGCGGGCAAACGAGTTGGCGGCGGCCGCCGACCTTCATGCCGGGAATCCCCTTCTGCCAGCCCGAAATGAGGCTGCCGAGCGGAAAATTGATCGACGAACCGCGGTTCCACGAAGCGTCAAACTCTTCGCCGGTCTCAAACTCGACGCCGACGTAGTGCACGTCGACAGTCGCTCCGGGAGTGGCTTCGTCGCCGGTGCCGACGACAAGATCGGTAATGACGAGGTCGACCGGTGCGGGGCCCTCGAAGAAGTCGATTTCAGGCTTCGTGTTCTGGTTCATGCTTCTATCCAACCAGACCCGACTGCCCGGTTAGTGCGAGTGGGCCTCGGCCGCAGCACGTAACTCGCCGATCGCGTGCTCGACACTCTCGCGGCCGTACACGGCTGACCCTGCCACGAAAGTGTCGGCGCCCGCCTCGGCCGCGATGCCGATCGTGTCGAGGGTGATGCCGCCGTCGACCTGAAGCCAAACGTCGAGTCCGAGGGCATCCACCGCTTGCCGCAGGGCGCGCAGCTTCGGCATGGTTCCGGCCATGAATGACTGGCCTCCAAAGCCGGGCTCCACGGTCATGACGAGCACCTGGTCGAACTCGGGCAGCAATTCGAGATAGGGCTCGATGTCGGTGCCCGGCTTTACGGCGAGCCCCGCCCGACTGCCGCGGTCGCGCAGTGCGCGCGCCGTCTCGACCACGTCGAGCGCCGCCTCCGCATGGAACGTGACCGAGAATACGCCCAGTTCGGCATAGCCCGGTGCCCAACGATCGGCATCGCTGATCATGAGGTGCACGTCGAGCGGCAGGGGAGAAATTGCCTGCAACCGCCCCACCATTTGTGTACCGAAAGTGAGATTCGGCACGAAGTGGTTGTCCATGACGTCGACGTGCACGAAGTCGGCGCTCGCGATGCGCTCAACATCACGCTGCAAGTTGACGAAGTCGGCCGACAGAATGCTCGGATTGATGCGCACGGTCACGTCGCCAGCGTAGCGAGCACGGCCCGTTGCCTGAGCGACCGCGCTCAGCGGCGCGTCAGCAATTGGATGAACATGGCGTCGGTTCCGTGCCGGTGCGGCCAGAGTTGCGCGGCGCCATGCGGCAGTTCGCCGAGGTCGAGGGGGGTTCGGGCGATGCCCGCGAGCGCGGCTCGCGCGTCGAGCGGGCACACCTCGGTGGGGTGCTCGGCGAGCGCAGCATCCACGACCGCCGTCGTTTCGGCCAGGTGGGGCGAGCACGTGACGTAGGCGAGCACTCCCCCGGGCGCAAGGGCCGCGAGCGCGCTGCGCAGCAGCTCAGTCTGCAAGGCGGCGAGAGGCGCCACGTCGCTCTCGGTCTTGCGCCAGCGGGCCTCGGGCCGCCGCCGGAGCGCTCCGAGCCCGGTGCAGGGAGCATCGAGCAGGATGCGGTCATAGCGGGCAGGCTCCGTTTCGCCGAATAGCCGGCCATCGATCGTGCGCACCTCAACGGTGGTGTCGACGGCGTGGAGAGCGGCCCGCACGAGTCCGGCGCGCGCGGGCACGAGCTCGTTGGCCACCAAGTGCGCGCCACCCCGTCGGGCTTCGGCTGCGAGCAACGCCGCTTTGCCACCTGGCCCCGCACACAGGTCGAGCCAGCGCTCACCTTTTTCGACCGGTCGATAGCGCGAGAGCGCGAGTGCCGCGAGTTGCGAGCCCTCATCTTGAACACGCGCGCGGCCACTCGCGACCAGCGGTTGCGCCCCAGGGTCTCCGGCCGCCGACGGCACAGCCGTCGGAGCATAGGGCGAGGGGTCGCCGAGCTCGCTGGGCACGGCGAGCCCAGGCAGCGCGACCAGGGTCACCCGAGGCGGAAGATTGTCGGCAACGAGCAGCGCCTCGAGCTCGTGCCCGCGACCTTCGCGCTCCAGGGATGCGCGCAGGGCGCGTACCACCCACACCGGGTGCGCGTGCTCGATAGCGAGGCGGTCATCGGGGTCATCGATATCCGTGAGCAGGCGTGCCGTCCAGCCACTTTCGTCGGCCTCGGAGATGCGCCGCAGCACGGCGTTCACGAACCCCGTCGCGCGATTGACCCCCGCCCATCGGGTGAGGGCCACGGTCTCAGAGACGGCGGCGTGTGCGGCGGTCGCCATGCCGAGGAGTTGGTGAGCGCCGAGGCGAAGGATGTCGAGAGCAACCGGGTCGATCGCGGCGAGCTCGCGCCCTGCGGCGGCCCCGATCACGCGATCGTAGTAGCCGCGTCGCCTCAGGGTTCCATAGGTCAACTCGGTCGCGAAGGCCGAGTCTTGTGCGCTCAACCGCGCTCGCCGCAGTCTCGTCGGGAGCAGGAGGTTCGCGTAGGCGTCGTCGGCCGAGACGGCGCGAAGAACGTCGAGAGCGACCTCGCGCGGCGTGCTCGCGGGGCGGCTCACGAAAACTCCGGGCTACGGTCTGTCGGCAGCCCCCGCGCCCAGTCGGCCGCCGCCATGGGTTGCTTGCCGGCAGGCTGCACCCGCAGCAACACGAGGGGATGGGTCGCCGTGCCGACCAAGACGCGACCGCCCTCTCGGCGCACTGTTCCTGCGGCAAGCGGCGTGGCATCCCGAGCGATCGCCGCCTCGAGAACCTTGATGACCTGGTCACCCCAGCGCGTGAAGGCCCCCGGTTCGGGAGTCACGCCGCGGAGACGCGCATGCACGGATTCGGCGGACTCATCCCAGCGTAGAGCGGCGTCGTCGCGACCGAGCTTTGGTGCGAGAGTCACCTCGCCCTGCTGCCCCTGCGCGACCGCCGTGCCAGCGGCAAGCGCATCCACCACGTCACAGACGAGCGCGGCTCCCGTATCGCTCAGCTCGTCGAGTAGCGACCCGGCCGTGCGGTGCGCGCCAATGGGTGTCGTGATGCGCGCGTACCAGTCGCCCTCGTCGAGTCCTTCGGTGAGCTGGAACACGGTGGCCCCGGTCTGCGTGTCGCCCGCGATCACCGCGTGTTGCACGGGCGCGGCACCCCGCCAGCGTGGCAGAAGCGAAAAATGCAGGTTGATCCATCCCAGGCGCGGCCACTCGAGTAGCGGAGACCGCACGAGCGCACCGTAGGCAACGATCACGCCCAGATCGACACTCAACGCCAGAAGTTCTGCTTCGAGCTCGCTCAATCGCCGTGCCTCAAGCACGGGGAGGCCCAGTCGCGCGGCCTGTGCGGCAACGGGCGTAGGGGTCAGCACGCGCTTGCGACCCTGCGGTGTGGCTGGCCGGGTAATCACGCGCACGATCTCGTGCTCGGTCGCCGCGAGCGCCGTCAGCGTCGGAACAGCCGCGGCCGGGCTGCCAGCGATAACAAGACGCAGAGCGGGCATAACCTCCATTCAACCGGATGCTCGACGCACGCCTGACCGTCACCCCGGTGGGCGGGCTCCTGGGTCGTCAAACGGCTCGGAGTCATCGAAGCGCACCCGCAGGGCGGGCACACGCCGGCGCGGCGGGGCTCCCGGCAAGCGGGGCACTCGCGCAGTCGCTCCGCGCACAGTTTCGGCTTTCAGTCGGGCAGCAACGTCGGCACCGCGGGCGTAATCAAGCCGCACAATCGCGCGCACGCGCCCTTCGTCGAGTTCGATCGGGCCCAGCACGTCGACCCCGTCCAGGTCATCCAGCGCCAGCATCGCGCGCTCGACCGCCTCAGGCGTGCCGGCCAGTGCTGCCACGCGCACTGCGGGGGGGAACCGAAGCAGGCGTCGGTCAGCCAGTTCGGCCGCAGCCACACGCTCGGGATGACCTGTCGCCAGCGCACTCGCCACCGAGCCCCCCACACCGACCAGGAGTACGGGAGCATCGGAAGCGGCGAGTGACGCCGCGTTGCACCACGATCGCACACAGTCTTCGACCACGCGCAGACTCTCGCGGGCGAGCATACCCTCACCATCGAGCAGTAGTACGGCTCGATAGCCGCCCGGAACGAGCGGCTCGGCACCTCGCGTGGCGACAACGAGGGTGCGCCCCGCAGGAGCCGATTGCAGTGGTGTCGCACCGTCGGAGACGACGACCCGCGCCCCGGGAAAGGCGCGACCCAACTCTTCGGCGGTTCGGGTCGAGCCGCGCCCCACGGTGCGCCAACGCTCGCCTTCACACGTGACGCAGCGCCAGCCCACCGCGAGTGAGCCGCACCAGCGACACGAGGCCGTTGCGCCCGCACGGGCAACCCCGAGCGGTCCGCGACAGGCCGTGCATCGGGCCGTCTCGCCGCAGTCGGCACAGGCAATCCGCGGCGCGTATCCGGGTCGTGCCACCTGCACCAGCACGGGCCCGTGCTGCAGTGCGTCAGAGACCGCTCGCCACGCCGTCGACGGGATGCGCGCCTGCGACGCCGCCGCAACGGAGGTCGTCTGCTGGGCTGTGGGAGTGATGCGCCGCCGCCAGCGCCCGAGCGGCTCGACCGCGATGAGCCAGCCCAGTTCGACGAGCCGTTGAACGTCGGTACTGCGCGCGTGGGCGGCGAGCACGAGCGAGCATCCGGTCTCTTCTTGGCGCAACAAAGCGAGATCGCGACTGTGGATGCCCGGCGCGTGCGGCTCGACGTGCAGACCATCTCCGTCGTCCCAGACTGCGACGAGCCCCAACGCGGCTGCCGGGGCGAGCAGGGCTGAACGGTTGCCGATGACGATAGCCGGCCGGTGCTCGAGGGTGCGCAGAAAGGCACGATAACGATCACCAGGCGGCTGGGTGGCATCGATGCGGGCAATGTCGTCTGCGGGCGCGAGTTGACCCAGGCACATAGCCAGGTGGTCGAGGTCGCGGTAGTCGGGCACACTCACGATCGCACTGCGCCCGGCCGCGAGCGCGGCGGCGGCGAGCTCGGCAAGGGTACGCATGACCGCGGGCACCCACACGCCGGGAGCAATTTCGACCGGTACCGGGATGCCCGTGAGCGCGATCCGCCGGCGGGCAGCCTCAGCACCGATCTGCGCCCCGTCGATAGTGGCGCCGTCAATCATGGCGGTGTCGAGCATTTCGGCACCGGGTAGCTCAGAGTCGAAGTGCACCAGCGGCGCGAGCACGTCAGAGGCGTACCCCGTGATCGACGGTCTCACCGGGCGCGCGGCGTCGCGCGATCGAGCTTCATCCTCTGACTCGGCGCGGCGTGCGAGCCAGGCTTTCTCAACACGTACCTGCCGGGGTGGCACGGCCAGCCGCACCAGGTCACTCGCGACGCCCGCTGCCCGGTCGGCTGCTCGGCGAATCAGTCGCCACACCGCCGGATCAAGCACGGCTGCCGGCGACATCACTTCGTCGAGCTCGCTCAACACGCCCTCATAGCCGACTTCGTCGGCTAACTCGATGATGAAGCCTTTCGCCTGGCGACCGGCCGATCGCAGGGGAACGAGTACACGCACGCCCGGAAGGGCCTGATCGCGCCAGCGGTCGGGGATGCGGTAGTCGAATAGCCGGTCGAGCTGCGGCAGAGGCGATTCCAGCATCACCCGGGCGATGGATGCCGTTGACACGATCAGAGGCCGGCCTCCGTGCGCAGCGCATCAACGCGGTCGAGGCGCTCCCACGTAAAGTTCGGCAGCTCACGGCCGAAGTGGCCGTAGGTGCTGGTATCCGCGTAGATCGGCCTCAACAGGTCGAGGTCGCGAACAATGGCGCCCGGCCGCAGGTCGAACACGGTACGAATCGCGTCGATGATGCGCTGCTCGTCGACATGTGCGGTCCCGAAGGTCTCAACGTAGAGCCCGACCGGTGCTGCAGTTCCGATCGCGTACGCCACCTGAACCTCGAGTCGATCAGCGAGCCCGGCGGCGACCGCGTTCTTGGCCACCCAGCGCATGGCGTAGGCGGCCGAGCGATCAACCTTCGACGGGTCCTTGCCACTGAAAGCACCGCCCCCGTGACGTGAGGCACCACCATAGGTGTCGACGATGATTTTGCGACCGGTGAGGCCAGCGTCACCCTGCGGGCCGCCGATCTCGAAACGACCGGTGGGATTGATGAGCACGCGGGGCGCGCGGGGGTCGAAGCCAGCGGCGTCAAGCACAGGCGCGATGACAGTGCGGCGCACATCTTCGCGAAGTTGCGCCGTCGACACCGCGGGCAGGTGCTGCGTCGAGAGCACCACCGTCTCGACCGTGCGCGGCACCGAGCCGTCGTAGCCGATCGTCACTTGCGTCTTGCCGTCGGGGGCAAGATAGTCGAGCACGCCGAGCTTGCGCACCTCGGCGAGCCGTTCGGCCAGCCGGTGCGCGAGCCAGATGGGCAGCGGCATCAGCTGCGGGGTCTCGGTGGTCGCATATCCGAACATGATCCCTTGGTCGCCGGCGCCCTGTATGTCGTTCGCGTCCGTGCTCGTGCCCTCGCGAGACTCGATGGCTGCGTTGACGCCTTGGGCGATGTCAGGCGACTGCCCGCCGATCGACACCGAGACTCCACACGAGCGGCCGTCGAACCAGACATCGCTGGAGGTGTAGCCGATATCGGTCACGCGCTTGCGCACGATGCCGGGAATATCGACATAACCAGTCGTGGTCACCTCACCGGCAACGTGCACAAGACCCGTGGTGACGAGCGTCTCCACCGCCACGCGGCTGTGCGGATCTTCGGCGAGCAGAGCGTCAAGGATGCTGTCGGAGATCTGGTCGCAGATCTTGTCGGGATGCCCCTCAGTGACCGATTCAGAGGTGAACAGTCGCAGCGCACTCATGAGGGAAAGGGTTCCTGTCGTTGTGGGGCGAGGTTCCGGTCACCGTCGAAGGGATGCGAGGCTAGACCAGCAGGTCGAGAATACGGTGCCCGACTGACGACTTATCGCCCTCTGCCCGGGCCACCACGCTACCGTCGCCGTCGAGAATCGTGACCGAATTGGTCAGAGTGCCGAATCCCTCGCCCCAGCCGACCCTGTTGACGACGAGCAGATCGGCGCCCTTTCGGCGCGCTTTCGCGGCCCCAATCTGCTGCCGACGATCGTCATCGGGTTCTGTTTCGGCAGCGAAACCTACGATCCGCTGACCTGGTCGCCGAGCAGCCACGAGCCCTGCCAGCACATCAGGGGTGCGCTCGAGCTGAAGCTGCAGGGTCTCGCCCACCGCATCTTTCTTGATCTTCTCTTCTGCGATTGCCACCGGCCGAAAGTCGGCAACTGCAGCGCTCATGATGACGGTGTCGCAGCTCCCCGCATATTCGCGCATTGCTTCGTCAAGCTCGGCGGTGGTGCTGACCTCAACCAGTGTGGCGCCCGTGGGCGCCTCGACCTCGAGATGCGCCGCCACGAAAATCACCGCGGCTCCGCGCGCGAGTGCCGCCTCCGCGAGCGCAACGCCCTGCCGACCGCTTGACCTGTTGCCGAGGAACCGCACCGGATCGAGCGGTTCGCGGGTGCCACCGGCCGAGACCAGAATGTGTCGTCCGACGAAGTCGCGCGGACCCACCGCAGCAAGCGCTGCTACGGCAATCGCTTCGGGTTCCGACATTCTGCCGACGCCGACATCGGTACCGGTTAGGCGGCCCGAGGCAGGGCCCACGATCGCGACCCCGCGCGAACGCAGTGTGGCAACATTCGCGACGGTCGCGGGATGCTCCCACATTTCGGTGTGCATGGCCGGGGCAATGACGAGTGGTGCAGAACTCGCGAGTACCGTCGTGCCGAGCAGGTCGCCCGCAAGTCCTGCGGCAAGTGACGCAATTGTGTGTGCGGTCGCCGGTGCGATGACGATGAGGTCGGCTCGCTGGCCGAGGGCCACGTGCCGCACTTCGGCAACACCCTCGTAGAGGTCGGTGTGCACAGGATTGCGGCTGATCGCCTCGAGCGTAGGCCTGCCAACAAAGCGCAACGCGCCCTCAGTCGCCACGATGTGCACGTCATGGCCCGCAATGACGAAGGCACGGGCGACCCCGACGGCCTTGTACGCCGCGATTCCACCCGTGATACCGAGCACAACCGTCAGGCGGCCCGGCTGATCCGGCGCCGTGGCGGTCACGCGTGCGCCCTCTTAGTCCGTGATGCGCGTAAGGACGAGCTTGTCCTCGCTGATCTCGTGCAGTGCCACCGAAAGAGGCTTGTCGTCAACGGTCGAGTCGACCAGCGGGCCCACGTTGTCGAACAAGCTGCCCTCGTGAAGGTCGGCGTAGTAGTCGTTGATCTGGCGCGCGCGCTTCGAAGCGAAAATCACCAGCTGGTACTTGGAGTCAACCTTTGACAGCAGCTCATCGATGGGGGGCTCAATGATGCCCGAGTTCTTGTCAGCCATGCGTGTCTCGCTTTCGTGATGCCTTGCCACTACTGAGGCTGTCGGCGGGTCGACGCGCCCGGCCTACCGGGACCAACCCCGTGCCGAGCCCGGGCACTGCCAACAAGTCTACGACCTCTTGGGCAGCCCGTGGCACATCATCGTTCACGACGAGTTCGTCGAACTCGTCGTGAGCCGCCAACTCAACCCGGGCAGTCTCGAGCCGCCGCGCCTGCTCTTCAGGAGACTCGGTGCCCCGGCCAACGAGCCGACGAACCAACTCTTCCCAGCTGGGGGGTTGCAGAAACACGAGCACGGCGTCAGGCATTGTCGCCCGCACCTGCCGCGCCCCCTGAAGATCGATCTCAAGCAGAACGCTACGGCCAGAGGCGAGTGCGGCCTCAACCGGAGGGCGCGGGGTGCCGTAGCGCGAGGCGTTATGCACCACTGCCCACTCGAGCAGGTCACCGCGGTTGATCATCGCGTCGAATTCCGTATCGGCGACAAAGTAGTAGTGAACACCCTCAACCTCGCCCGGCCGCGCCGGGCGCGTGGTCGCCGAAACACTCAACAACACGGCAGGGTGGTGCTCGCGAATGTATCCCGCCACCGTGCCTTTGCCAACCGCGGTGGGGCCGGCAAGAACCACCAGGCTTCCCCGCCCGACGACTCCGTCGCGGGCGCTCAACCACTCGTGCAGCCGCCCCCGCTGCTGGTGCCCCAGGCCGCCGAGGCGCTTGACGGGTGCGATGTGGAGCCGTTCGAGAATCTCGGACACGCGCACGGGGCCGAGGCCCCGCAACGTCGTCAGTAGCTCGCTCACGCGCATCCCCGCTTCGGGCCCATCGGAGACGCGCCACGCGGATTCGGCGACATCCAGAGCACTGCGCTCCCCCGTCCGCACCGCCTCCTTCACGGTCGCGCGAGCCTGCCGAGCGGCAACTGCCGCTCGCGATGCGGCGGCACGGTCAACCTCGGGCATGGGCGTGTTCACGCGAGAAGCTCCGCCCGATGCGCGTCGAGAGCGGCGGCGAGCCCGTCGGGACCGGCCGAAAGGACGCTACGGGTCACGGTCGGGATAACCGAGCCGGCGGCGACCCCGTACAGTGCAGCGAGCTCACTCAAACGCGAGCCCTGATAGCCGAAGCCCGGGGCGAGCACGGGCGTGTGCTGCAAGAGAACTGGATCGATCCCGCTCGCGGTGATCGGCTCGGTGGCCCCGATCACAACGCCGATGGAACCCCAGGGGTGCGCACCCGCGTTGCGCACGGCGACATCACGCGCGAGCTGCCCGGCGACAGAACGGCCACTGCCGCTCACGGACTGTTGCACGTCGCGTCCCTCGGGGTTCGAGGTCGACGCGAGCACAAAAACGCCCTTACCGTGCTGCTGCGCAAGTTCGATGACCGGGTCGAGAGAGCCCAGCCCCTGATACGCGACCGCCGTCATGGCGTCCGACTCCAGCGGCGAACCGGGTGCAAGCCACGCCTCGCCGTAGGCCGCCACCGTGGACCCGATGTCGCCGCGCTTGACGTCGGCAATCACGAGGAAGCCCGCATCGCGGCCCGTGCGGATCACCTCTTCGAGCACCGCGTACCCGGCCGCGCCAAAACGCTCGAAGAATGCGACCTGCGGCTTGACGATACCCACGCGGCCGTGGGCGACCTCAATCGCGCGCAGAGCGAGCGAGCGAGCACCCTCAGCATCATCGTTCAACCCCCACTGTTTGAGCAGCGACGCGTGCGGATCGATGCCGAGGCACAGGCGCCCGAGGTTGTCGACCACGGAATGCAATCGCTCGCCGAAAGGGGTCATAGGCGCGCCGCCCGGGCGATGGCATAGTCCTGCAAGCTCGTCACCGTCACCGGCTCCGTCGCGGTTTCCAGTGAGGCCACGGCCGCGCCGACCGTCGCGATTGTAGTGAACAGGGGCTTGTCCGCCGCGACCGTCGCGGTACGAATCTCGATTCCATCCGCCCGCGCCGAGCGCCCTGACGGAGTGTTAATGACGATGTCAACCTCTCCCGCGTTGATCAGATCGACGATCGATGGTTCGCCATCGACGGAGACTCCGCTGTGCTTGCGCACCACGCGTGCCGCAATGCCATAGCGGGCGAGTACTTCGTTCGTGCCTTCGGTCGCCCACAGCTCGAATCCGAGCTGGTGTAGCCGCAACGCCGGAAGTACGACAGCGCGCTTGTCACGGTCGGCAACCGAAACGAACACAACGCCCTGTTTGGGTAGGCCGCCGTAGGCCGCATCTTGACTCTTGGCGAAGGCACGGGGAAAGTCCCGGTCGATACCCATGACCTCACCGGTCGAACGCATCTCGGGCCCCAACACTGAGTCTACGATGACGCCCTCACGCGTGCGGAAGCGCTTGAACGGCAACACCGCCTCCTTAACCGCGACAGGCGCGTCGAGCGGCACGACCGAGCCATCCCCTGCGGACAACAAGCCGTCATCAACGAGCGAGCGGATGCTGCGTCCGGTCATCACGAGCGAGGCGGCCTTGGCGAGGGGAATACCGAGCGCCTTTGAGACGAACGGCACCGTGCGCGACGCGCGTGGGTTGGCCTCGAGCACGTAGAGCACGCCCGCACCGATGGCGAACTGCACGTTGATCAGCCCCCGCACTCCGATACCGGCGGCAATACTTCGCGTCGCGTCACGCACACTGTTGATCACGTCGCGCCCGAGGGTCACGGGCGGCAGCGTGCAGGCAGAATCGCCCGAGTGCACGCCCGCCTCTTCGATGTGCTCCATGATCCCGCCGATGTATAGCTCGTTGCCGTCGTAAAGCGCGTCGACATCGATTTCAACGGCGTCATCCAGGAATCGATCGACGAGCAAAGGCTGCCCTGGGCCGATGATGGCCTGGTCTTTCACGCGGTCGAAGTAGTCGGCAAGGCTCTCGCTGTCGTACACGATCTCCATGCCCCGCCCTCCGAGCACGAAGCTGGGGCGCACGAGCACCGGATACCCGATTCCCTCGGCGATCGTGATGGCGCTCTCACTGTCAATTGCTGTGCCGTTTCGGGGCGCGGTGAGCCCGGCAGCGTCAAGGATGCGCGAGAAGGCGCCGCGTTCCTCGGCTAAGTCGATCGCGGCCGGCGTTGTGCCGAGAATGGTGATGCCAGCCTGCTCGAGCCCGTGCGCCAGGCCGAGGGCGGTTTGGCCACCGAGTTGCACGATCACCCCGACAAGCTCGCCCGTCGCAGACTCTGCGTGGATAACCTCGAGCACATCCTCGAGCGTCAACGGCTCAAAGTAGAGGCGGTCGCTCGTGTCGTAGTCAGTCGACACCGTCTCGGGGTTGCAGTTGATCATGATCGTCTCGAAGCCCGCGTCGCGCAGCGCGAAACTAGCGTGCACGCAGCTGTAGTCGAACTCGATGCCCTGGCCGATGCGATTCGGTCCTGAGCCCAGAATGACGACCTTTCGCGCGTCGCTCGGCGCGACCTCGGTCTCGTCGTCGTAGCTCGAGTAGTGATACGGCGTGAGGGCAGGAAACTCCCCCGCGCACGTGTCGACCGTCTTGAATACCGGACGCACTCCGGCCATCCAACGGTCGACCCGCACCTCGTCTTCCGTCAGGCCCCGCAACTGCGCAAACTGCGCGTCGCTGAAGCCGTGATCTTTGCCATGCTTCAGCACCTCGGCGGTGAGCGCGGGGGCCGCCGCGATGTCGTCGGCTACCTCGTTGATCAACACCATTTGGTCGAGGAACCACGGGTCGATTCCGGTCGCGGTGAAGAGCTCGTCGATGGTCGCACCCGCGCGCATGGCTTGCTGCACCGTCACGATGCGGCCGTCAGTGGGGGTTCTGGCGAGCTCGAGCAGGGCACCCTTGTCTCCCGGCTCCCCCAGCCAGTGGAAGCTGCTACCGCGCTTTTCGAGGCTGCGCAGCGCCTTTTGCAGAGCGGTTGAGTAGTTGCGCCCGATGGCCATCGCCTCGCCGACCGACTTCATAGTGGTGGTGAGCTCGACGTCGGCGCCGGGAAACTTCTCGAACGCGAAACGCGGAACCTTCACCACGACGTAGTCGAGCGTGGGCTCGAAGCTCGCCGGGGTGACCTTCGTGATGTCGTTGGGAATCTCATCCAGTCGATAGCCAATGGCGAGCTTCGCGGCGATCTTGGCGATCGGAAACCCAGTTGCCTTTGACGCAAGAGCGCTCGAACGCGAGACGCGCGGGTTCATCTCGATGACGATGATGCGGCCCGTCGCCGGATCGACAGCAAACTGCACGTTGCAGCCGCCCGTGTCGACACCGACATCGCGGATAATCCGGATGCCCAGGTCACGGAGGTTCTGATATTCGCGGTCGGTCAGCGTGAGGGCCGGCGCAACGGTGATGGAGTCGCCCGTGTGCACGCCAACCGGGTCAACGTTCTCGATAGAGCACACTACGACCGTGTTGTCGGCGCGATCGCGCATGAGCTCGAGTTCGTACTCTTTCCAGCCCAGAATCGACTCTTCGAGTAAAACCTCGGTCGTCGGCGACTGGTGTAGTCCGTCGCCGACCATGCGCTCGAGCTGAGCGCGGTCGTGCGCGAAGCCCGAGCCCAGCCCACCCATCGTGAACGAGGGACGAATCACGAGCGGGTACCCGAGATCGTCGGCGAACTCGACCGCCTCGGCCACCGTGTGGGCAATGTGGCTGCGCGCCACGTCGCCTCCAGCGTCGAGCACAAGCTGCTTGAACAATTGACGGTCTTCTGCTTTGTGAATGGCCTCGAACGAAGCCCCGATGAGCTCGACGCCGTATTTGGCGAGGATGCCCCGCTCGTGTAGCTGGATCGCCGCGTTGAGCGCCGTCTGGCCGCCGAGAGTCGGCAGCACAGCATCCGGCTTCTCTTTGGCAATGATCGCCTCAATGACTTCGGGCGTGATCGGCTCGATGTAGGTCGCATCAGCAAAGTCGGGATCGGTCATGATCGTCGCCGGGTTCGAGTTGACGAGGATGACCCGGATGCCTTCAGCGCGCAACACGCGGCACGCTTGGGTTCCGGAATAGTCGAACTCGGCCGCTTGGCCGATCACGATCGGGCCGGAGCCGATCACGAGAACGCTCGTGATGTCGTCGCGCTTGGGCATCAGGCGTCTGCCTTCTCGTTCTGGGCGACTACAAGATCGTGGAACCGGTCGAACAGGTAGGTCGAATCGTGCGGGCCAGCCGCCGCCTCGGGGTGGTACTGCACCGAGAAGGCGGGGATGTCAAGGGCTCGCAACCCCTCAACCACTTGATCGTTGAGCCCGATGTGACTCACTTCGACTCGGCCGAAGCCAGCGGGGCTGTCGACGACGCCCTCGAGCGGGGCATCCACCGCGAACCCGTGGTTATGGGCGGTGATCTCGATGCGCCCCGTGGCCTTGTCGAGTACGGGCTGGTTGATGCCGCGGTGGCCGTAGGGCAATTTGTAGGTGCTGAAGCCCAGGGCGCGACCGAGTAGCTGGTTGCCGAAACAGATGCCGAAGAAGGGCAGGCCGTCGCGCAGGACTCCCCTCAGTAGTTCGACGTGCGAGTCGCTCGCCGCCGGGTCACCGGGGCCGTTCGAGTAGAAGACCGCGACTGGCTCAATCGCCCGCAGTTCATCGAGCGTCACTGATTGAGGGAGCACGTGAACCTCGAAACCGCGCTGGGCGAGCTGGCGCAACGTCGACTGCTTCACACCGAGGTCGAGAACAGCAAGTCGACCGATTGACTCGCCGTCTGCGGGAATCACGGTGGCGTGGTCGACCGACACCTCCGCCGAAAGATTGCGGCCGATCATCTCGGTTGATGAGCGCACGATGGCCAGCTGCTCGTCATCGCTAAGAGCCTCGTCGGCGCCCGAGAAGATGCCCGCCCGCACGGCCCCACCCTCGCGAATTCGCCGCGTCAGTGCACGCGTGTCGATGCCGCTGATACCGACAATTCCTTGGCCCTCGAGGTCATCATCGAGGCTCCGGGTAGAGCGATAGTTCGACACTCGGCGGGCGGGGTCGCGCACGACGAAGCCTTCAACCCAGATGCGACGCGATTCTGCGTCGTCGTCGTTCATGCCCGTGTTACCGATGTGCGGCGCAGTCATGACGACGATCTGGCCGGCGTAGCTGGGGTCGGTCAATGTCTCTTGGTAGCCGCTCATGCCAGTGGCGAATACGGCCTCGCCAACAGTGCGACCCTCGGCACCGTAGCGGCGGCCGACATAGCGAGTGCCGTCTTCGAGCACGAGCACGGCCGGGGATGTGGTCACGATGCGATTCCTTCTGCGGGGTCGATGGCTGCTGCGGGAGTACGAGCCTGCACGGCGGCCACAAGGGCCGCGGCGTCGGCGGGGTCGGGCAGGCGAAGGTAGCTGTCGACGGGGCTCTGCCCCAGCATCCAGCCAATGAGCACCAAGCCGTCACGCTCGACCACGCGGTCGATCGCCCACGTGGCGCGCCCGGCGCCGCGCAACGCGGTGGGCTCAATGAGGAGTGGCTGCTGGCCGCGCACAGCAAGCACGAGGCCCTCGGGATGCACAGCGGCTGTTGCTCGAGCTCGAAACCCGAGCCCGTGCACGGCAATGCGCTCTAGCGGTTCGTCGGCCCGCGTGGTGGCGACGTACCAGCCGTGCACCACGAGGGATGCGGCGCCGAGCGACTCCGGCGCGGCAACCGGCCGAGCAAGGCCCGCTTGCCGGCGCCGGCGCGATGCCCATCCGCTCAGCATGAGGGCGAAAACGCCTGCGATCACGAGCACGATGATCAGCGTGGGCAGCAACCTATCCACGGGCGGCCTCCTCGTGAGCGGCAACGACGGCCTCGGCCTCGACCAGCGCGCCGTCATCGACAGTGACCACGCCCTGGTACACGGTGTACACAACGCGGCCCGGCAGGGCGCGGCCCAAATACGGCGAATTGACGCTCCGGCCGCGCAGGTCAGCCGTGCTCCACTCGCGAGCGTGAGACGGATCAACGAGGGTGATGTTCGCGGGTGAGCCGATCT
>JBBRWT010000001.1:0-66591 GCA_038249035.1 Actinomycetales bacterium | reverse complement strand
TCGCCCACCTGTGCGAGGCCCACCACCGACTCAAACACCAAACTGCCTGGCGTGTGAACCAGGCAGGTGGTGGAGCGCTCCAATGGCGAGCGCCCAGTGGTCGCGCGTACCGCACCGAACCGGCAACCCCGCTCGCAGGCTGAGCGACGCGACCCGGCGGCGCGACCCGACCTCGCGACCCGGCCAAACGACCCGGCCGACCCAGCAACGCGACCCGGCGGTGCGACCGGACCGACCCGGCGACGAAACCCGCAACCGGCCAACAATCTGCCAATGACCCGTCAACCAGCGCACACCCCCCAGGGCGAAGAGCCGCTCTCTGCGCCGATCGGGCTGAGCGCGCCCCGCTAGCCTGAGTGCATGCGGCGCTTCGAAGAGCTTGCCTATGAGCAAACCCCGATGGGTGAGCTCACGCTGCGCCGCCGATACGAACCCGCCGTCGACGCTGAGGTCTACGAGGTCAAGCTCGGCGAGGAGTTTCTCATGTCGAGCCTCTTCACGGTGGCCGAAGAGGAGCTGAGTCGACTTGGCTTGGCCGCACTTGACCCTCACCGCGTCGACCTTGATGTCGTGGTCGGTGGTCTCGGGCTCGGATACACCGCCGTGACGGCACTGCACGACGCGCGCGTGCGTTCGATGATGGTCGTGGATGCCCTGCCCGCCGTCATCGACTGGCACGAGCGTCGGCTGCTGCCGGTCTCGGGGTTGCTCATCGACGACCCGCGCACGCGACTCGTGCACGCCGACTTCTTCGCCCTCGTGCGCGCGGCCCCGGGCGCGAGCGGCGTGCTGCCCGAGCGTGTCGATGCCATTCTGCTCGATGTCGATCACTCGCCGACGTTCACGCTCGACCCCTCGCACGCTGACCTGTACACGGTCGAGGGCCTGCGACGGCTCGCCGCGCACCTTCGGCCCGGGGGAGTGTTCGCGCTCTGGTCAGACGACCCGCCCGAGCCCATGTTCCTCGATGCATTACGGGCAGTGTTTGCCACGGTCGACGGGCACACCGTGGGTTTCGAGAACCCGCTGACCGGGGGCACCTCGCGCAACGGCGTCTATGTCGCGGCGCTTGCGTCGGCGTCTGCTCAGTCGTAGCGTCGATGCGTCGATGCGCCGAGAGGGGGTGCGGTGTTTCGAAATCGCGATGATGCGGGTTGGCAGCTGGCGGACGTGGTGGTCGACCTGCGCGACGATCACCCGGTCGTGCTCGGCTTGCCTCGCGGAGGGGTCCCCGTCGCGGCGATCGTCGCACGAGCGCTGAATGCCCCGCTCGACGTCATCATCGTGCGCAAGATCGGCGTTCCGGGCCACCCCGAGTTCGCAGTGGGCGCGATCGGTGAGGGTGGGGTGCGGTTACTTGATGAGGCTCTCTCCAGTCGGCTTCATATTGACCCACACGCCCTCGCCCGGGTCGAAGATGACGAGCGACGTGAGCTCGACCGCAGAGTCTTGGCGCTGCGAAACGAGCATGCCGCGGTCGATCTTAACGATCGCACGGCCCTCATCGTCGACGACGGCCTGGCCACGGGTGCGACGGCACGCGCTGCCTGCCTTGTTGCCCGTGCCCGGGGGGCGGAGCGGGTGATCGTCGCTGTGCCCTGCGCCCCCGATGAGGCGGCGCGCGACCTGCCCGAGGCTGACGAACTGCGCTCGGTCATCCTGTCGCGGAGTTTCAGTGCTGTCGGCAAGTTCTACGCAAACTTCGACCAGGTGAGCGACGCGGAGGTTCTCGCGTTGCTCCGCGAAGCGCGCGAGCGGTGAGGCGCTAGAAGACCTTGCCGGGGTTGAGAATGCCCCTCGGGTCGAAGACGGCCTTGATCTGACGTTGCAGCTCCACCTGGGCATCGCCGAGCTCGTCGGCGAGCCAGCGGCGCTTGAGCGTGCCGATACCGTGTTCGCCCGTGAGTGTGCCGCCGAGCGCGAGCGCAGCCTCGAACAGCTCGCCCGCTGCCGCCCACACAGTCTCGGGCACGTCATCACCCGTGTAGATGAGGTTGGGGTGCAGGTTGCCATCGCCCGCGTGCGCGACCGTCGGAATCGGGATGCCGTGGCGATCGCTGATGACCCGGATCGCCTCGAACATCTCGGGCAGCCGCGACCGCGGCACTGCCACGTCTTCGATGAGCACGTGGCCGAGTGCCTCCATAGCCGGGTGCATCGCCCGGCGCACCGCCAGCATCCGTTCGCCCTCTACGGGGTCGGTGGTCATGCTTGCCGTGCCGCCCAGGTGAGTGATGATCGCCAGGGCGGCGCGCGCCTCGGCCTCGGCGGCCTCACCGTCGGTCTGTACGAGCAGGTGCGCGCTATTCGGTGCGCGGTCGAGTGCACTGCCAAGTGCACTGTCGGGTAGCTCGAGGTATCGCAGAATGCTCGCAAGCGCGAGCGGGTCGAGCAGCTCCATGGCGGCGGGGCGGATGCGGGCCGCGGTGATGGCCGCCGAGGCCGCAGCCGCATCCTCGATCGTGGCGAAGTAGGCGCCGATCGTTGCGACCGCACCCGTCGGCAGGGGAGTGAGCTTGAGGGTCGCGCCGACGATGATGCCGAGCGTGCCCTCCGACCCGATCATGAGCGCGGTGAGGTCGAGGCCTGTCACGCCTTTGACGGTGCGGTGCCCGAGTCGCATCAGGGATCCGTCGGCAAGCACGACGTCGAGACCCAGCACGGCCTCGCGCGTGACTCCGTATTTCGCGCATAGGAGCCCGCCCGCGTTGGTAGCGATGTTGCCGCCGACCGTCGAAATGGTGCGACTCGCGGGGTCGGGTGCCCAGCGCAGCCCGAGCTGTTCGAGCGCCTGATTGAGGTCGGCGTTCAGGATGCCCGGCTCAACCACCGCGAGCTGATCAGCCTCGTCGATCTCCAGAATCTGGGTCATGGCCGCCGTCGAGATCACTAGCTCGCCGCCGCCAGCCATGGCGCCCCCCGTGAGACCCGTTCCGGCTCCGCGGGGCACGACGGGCACGCGGTGCTCGTGCGCAATACGCATCACGGCCTGAACGTGCTCGACGGTGCGCGCCGACACGACGGCTAACGGTTGCCCAGTGGCACGCTGCCCCGACTTATCGCCGCGCGCGGCATCGAGTACTGCAACGTCGGTCGAGACAGCATCGCCGACCGCCGCTCGTAGCAGTGCGACGACGTCGGTCATACTCGCACGCCGGGGGCCGCAGACGCGGTGTCACTGTCGACACCGCTGGGGCCGAGCAGCGCTTCAAGAAACAACCGACGGTACGGCTCTGGATTGACGTCGAGCACGACCGTCGCCGGTACCGCTCCTCGGGGGGCTGAGATGTCGGCACCCTCCATCGTGCGCAGGTCAACAACGGTCTGCCCGCGCGTTGCGCCAGCAGCCAGCGCCACCTCGACGGGCACGCGCCGGGTGACGAGGGGCCCGGCGTCCATTGCGGCGCACACGGCTCCCGCATCGCCGATCGCGACGCGGTCGTCAGCGACGCGATCCTCCGTTGCGTCGATGCCGATCAGGTGGGTGAGCAGTGCACCCGCCAGTCGCGGAGCCGGGTCGAGGGCGGCGCTCAAGCTGTGCGCGTCGTCGTGCGAGACGGCGACCTTGTAGAACGGCTCGAGCCCGTACATGAGCACGTCGAGCCCCTCGCTGAGCACAACGGCGGCGGCCTCGGGGTCGTGCCACACGTTGAACTCGGCCGCGGCCGTCGCGTTTCCCGCACCAACGGCTCCACCCATCATGACGACCCGCGCGATGCGCTCGGCCACCTCGGGATGCATGCGCAACAGCAGGGCGATGTTGGTGAGGGGGGCCAAGCTGATAAGCGTCACGGGCTCGGTGCTGTCGAGCAGCGTACGGCGCAGCAAATCGACCGCGTGCATCGCCACGGGCGTGCGGCGCGAGTCGGGTAGTCCGAGGTCGGCCAGGCCATCGGCGCCATGGATGGCGGCCGCGTGCTGCGGCTCCTCGAGCAGGGGTCGGTGCGCGCCGGCGGCGACCGGAATGTCGGCGGCGCCGGCCGCATCCAGTACCCGCAGGGTGTTCGTCACGACTTGGGCGAGCGGCGCGTTTCCCCCCGTGCACGTGATCGCGCGCACATCGAGGGCCGGATGCCGCACGGCCAAGAGAATCGCAAGGGCGTCGTCGACTCCGGTATCGACGTCGAGGATGACGGGCTGTGCGGATGTGTGCGCGGATGTGTCCGCGGGTGTGTGTGCGGGTGTGTGTGCCGGTGTGTGTGCGGGTATGTGCGCGGGTGCCATGGGCGTGGGCCTTATCGGTTTCGAGTGCGGTCAGTCAGCCAGAAAAGCCCGGCGATCATCAGCAGGGTCGCGGCGATGAGCAACCCTGTCGTCGGTGAGGTCTCGACGTATCGCGACACTGCCCCTGGGGGCACGGGAGGGCCGGTCAGAGCAACTCGGAGTGCGCCGATCGCCACCCCAGCGCCGACCAGCGCGAAACCGAGCCCGATGCCGGTGAGAGTAATGCCAGCGTCGCTCCCGCGGGCGAGTCGGCGCACGCGCGGGCGGGTGAAGGCGATTGCCGCGGCGACCACCACCAGAAAGCCGAGGGTGAACGGTTCGAGCATGGCCACGAGCGGTGACTGACCGAACAGGGTCAGGCGCACAACGATCGACACCGCCACGGCGCCCACCGTCGCCAGCATGACCCAGCGGAATCGTTGGTCGATCGACTGCCAGCGAAAGACTGACAGCAGTACGGCCGCCGACGCGAACCACAGCACGGGTGCCACGTCGACGTAGAGCAACAATAGTTCGCCCGGGCGGGCGAAAACGGTGTCGCCAATACCGAGCTGGAACGCGAGACCGACCACCGCGGTCGCCACCAACGCGCTCAGAAGCAGCACACGAGCGACCGATCCGGAGCGGGTTGGCATGCCCCCGACCGGAATGGGGGTCGGGGGTGCATCATCGCTCATGATCCCGATGCTAGGTCACGCGCTCGGGAATACGGCGCCTCGCGCGGTGCTCAGATGAACAGCGTCGTGGTCGACTCTGAGGCCTCACCGAGGAACGTCGCGACGCCGCCCAACTCCACTCCATCCATGAGGTCGCTATGGGCGATGCCGAGCAGGTCCATGGTCATCGTGCAGCCGATGAGGCGCGCGCCGCCGGTATGCGCTGAGGCAATGAGTTCGGGCAGCGACGGCACGTTGTGATGCTTCATGACGCTCTTGATCATCACCGGCCCCATGCCTGCCATGTTCATGGTCGAGAGCGGCAAGTGCTGGGCACTGGAGGGCATCATCATGCCGAACATGCGGTCCATCAACTTCTTCTCGCGCTTCGGCGGCTGCTCGCGTCGCAGCGCGTTGAGCCCCCAGAAGGTGAAGAACATCGACACCTCTTCGCCCATCGCGAGAGCACCATTGGCGATGATGAACGAGGCGAGCACCTTGTCCATGTCGCCCGAGAACACGACGAATGAGGTCTTGCCCGGGCCGTTGACAATGCCGCCGCCGGCACCGCTGCTGGTACCTCTGCTGGCCGACCTCGCCGACGCCATCGTGCCCGCGCCGCCCTTGCGAATAACGGCGACGTAGCCCGGGCCTTCCGGCTCGATTGAGACGAGCTGGTGGCCACTGCGCTTCACCCAGGCAGGGGCATCCGATGCGAATCCCGGGTCAGAGACGTGCACGGTGACTTCGTCGCCCGCGTTAGCGGCCGTGACAGTCTCAGCCAGGCGCATGATCGGGCCGGGGCAGGCCAGACCGGTGCAATCGAGATCGATGGATGCGCCGACGCCGGTCGGGACGAGCGCGAACAGCGAGTGCGTCTCGGCGTAGTTCTCCATCGGCTCGCGTTGCGCTGCCACATCGGGCTCGTCGAGCTCGTGCCAGGCGCGGAACGTGGTTGAGCCGCCCGACAGAGTCTTGAGGTCAGTAAAACCGCGCTGCCGCAGCGAGCGATACGCCAGGTACGACCGGAATCCGACGGCGCAGTAGAGCCGGATCGGGGCACCGGTATCCCAGTCGCCGCACACCGACCGAAGGGTTGCGAGCGGCACATTCTCGGCACCGGGCAAGTGCCAAATGCCGAACTCTTCCGGCGTGCGTACGTCGATGACGCGGGTGCCCTCGACCGCTGCCGGGTAATCCTCGGCGTACCAGAGCTCGAGGTCGCCCCGAACGACGTTGCTCGCCACGAAGCCCACCATGTTAATCGGGTCTTTCGCCGAACCGAACGGCGGGGCGTAAGCCAACTCGAGCTCTTCGAGGTCAAAAACCGTCAGCCGATTGCGCACGGCAACGCTCAGCACATCGATGCGCTTGTCGACCCCGTCGAAGCCCGCAGCCTGGCCGCCGAGCACACGACCCGTCTCGGGGTCGAAGACGACCTTGAGGTGCATCATGGCGGTGCCGGGGTAGTAACCCGCGTGGCCCGAAGGGTGCACGTGAACCGCGCGGTGCGGCACTCCCGCCGCGATCAGCTGGCGCTGGGTTGCGCCCGTGCCCCCCGCTACCATGTCGAACACCTTGACGATCGAGGTGCCCTGCGTTGAGTGGTATTCGGTGTCGCGACCGCAAATGTTCTCGGCGGCGACGCGCGCCTCTCGATTAGCCGGACCAGCTAAGGGCGAGAGCCCCGAGCCCGGCAACACGGTGTTGGGGGTCTCGACAGCGTCACCGGCGGCCCAGATGAAGGGGTCAGACGTGCGCATGTGTGTGTCGACGGCAATGCCGCCGTGTGCGCCCAACTCGAGGCCTGCCTCGCGAGCTAGAGCGGTGTTCGGCCGTACTCCAGCTGACAGAATCACGAGATCGGCGCGAAGCACCTCGTGGTTGGTCAGTTCGACGTCGATGCCACCGTCGGCTTCGCGCAGCGCCGCAGCGCCGGTCTCGAGGTGTACGGCGACGCCTCTGCTGCGCAAGTGCGACTCGACTGGTACCGAGAGTTCATGGTCGATGGGCGGCAAAATCTGGTCGGCGAGCTCCACAACATCGACCTCGGCGCCGCGGTGCCGCAGATTCTCGGCCATCTCGAGCCCGATGTAGCCCGCGCCGATCACCACCGCACGCACGGGGCCGCGGCGGCCGGAGGCTGCCTCGGTAAGCAGGGCATCCAGCTGCGCCTTGATCTGGTCCATGTCGCCCATGCGGCGCAACACGTGCACTCCGTCAAGGTCAATGCCGGGAATCGGGGGCCGCACCGCCTCGGCGCCGGGGGTGAGGGCAAGCGCATCGTACGACTCGGTGTATTCGGTGCCGTCATCGACTCGGCGCACGGTGACCGTCTTGGCGGCGCGGTCGATCGACACGACCTCGTTTCCGACGCGCACGTCGAGGTCGAGGGCTTCGCGCAGAGATTCGGGGGTCTGCACGAGCAGCCGGCTGCGGTCGGTGATGACTCCGCCGATGAAGTACGGCAGCCCACAGTTCGCAAACGAGACGTGGTGGCCGCGCTCCAGAACGATGATCTCGGCGAACTCGTCGAGACGACGGGTGCGCGCGGCAATGGATGCTCCGGCGGCGACTCCGCCGACGACGACTAGTTTCACGGGGTTCTCCTGACACGGGTTTCTCTCAGGCTAAGGATTCGGTGCTCGGCCCGACCAGTGTCGAAAGGCCCTTCTTTCGCGATGGGTCACGAGCCCAGGCCAAACGGCCCTAGCGTGTTGAGCATCACTCCGACAGGCTGGGGTCATGACCGTTATCGAAAACTCCCGCCTGGCCATCATCGGAGCCGGGGCTGTCGGCTCGTCCCTCGCCTACGCTTCCCTCATTCGCGGGTCTGCGCGCGAGGTGGTGCTGTACGACATCGACGCCCCGCGGGTCGAAGCAGAGGTGCTTGACCTCGCCCACGGCACGCCGTTTACCGGTTCGAGCACCATCACTGGAGGAGCCGACCTCGATGTGATCGCGGGGGCGAACGTGGTGGTCGTCACCGCGGGAGCCAAGCAGCACCCCGGCCAGAGCCGTCTCGACTTGGCGGGGGTCAACGTGGGGATTCTGCGGTCCCTGATGCCCGAGCTCGTGGAGCGTGCGCCGAACGCGGTGTACGTGCTCGTGACGAACCCCTGCGATGTACTCGCGGTCGCCGCGCAACGTTTCAGTGGGTTGCCCGCCGGGCGCGTATTTTCGAGCGGCACCGTGCTCGACAGCTCCCGGCTGCGGTGGCGACTCGCTGAGCGCTTCGATGTTGCCCCGTCCAGCATCCACGCGATGATCGTCGGAGAGCACGGAGACAGCGAGTTTCCGCTGTGGTCACAGAGTCGCATCGGCCCGATCCCGATTCGCGAGTGGGTTGATGCCTCTGGTGACTCGATGACCGTTGAAGAGCTGGACCGCATCGCCGACGAAGTGAAGAACGCCGCCTACAAAGTGATCGCCGGCAAGGGCGCCACCAACTACGCGATCGGGCTCTCGGGCGCGCGCATCGTCGAAGCCGTGTTGAACGACGAGGGCGCGATTTTGCCCGTGAGTTCGATGCTCGACAACTATCGCGGCGTCAGTGGCGTCGCGCTCTCGGTGCCGAGCATCGTCGATGCCGCCGGTGTCTCGCGGGTCATCGAGGTGCCGTTCTCTGCCGAAGAAGAGCGACTGCTGCACACCTCAGCAGAGGCGATTCGCGAGTCGCTCGCCGCGCTCGACCTCAGCTAGCTCTCAGCGAGTACTGAGGCGAGGCGGTGCGGGGCGCTGCCCGCTCAGTCGACATCCTCGTCGTTGGCGTTGCGCCCCCGAAGTCGCTCAATGAGACGACGATCTCGCTTGGTGGGGCGCCCCGCGCCGCGCTCGCGCAACACGGTGGCCGGTCGCTCCTCGCGCGGGGGAGGGGGCGGCGTCAGGTCGTCGAAGTTGAGAGCGGCCAGCGGGGCGCTCGTGCGTTTGGTGATGATTCCCGTCACGACGACGGTGCGCTCACCCGACGGTGTGAGGGCGCGCACCTGGTCGCCGATGCGCACGAGCTGAGCTGGTTTGGCTGACGCCCCATTGACCTTAATGTGACCCGCCTTGGCCGCGGCGGTCGCGGCCGAGCGCGTGGAGTACAGGCGAATCGCCCACGTCCACGCATCCACGCGTGCGGCGCCCTGCGTCATCGCCGCAGCCGTGCCGCTGCGATCGCATCAGCGGCCCGCACGAGCGACAGATGCGAGAGCGCCTGGGGAGTGTTGCCCATGTGGCACTCGTTCTCGACGTCGTACTCCTCTGACAAGAGACCGACGTCATTCGACAGGCCGACCAGACGATCCATCAAAGTTGTCGCGTCGTCGAGTCGACCCGAGTACGCATACTGCTCGGCGAGCCAGAAGGCGCAGGCAAGAAACGGGTGCTCCTCACCCTCGAGACCGTCCACACCACTTTCGGTGCGGTAGCGCAGGGGCAACCCACCGCGAAGCAGCGTGCGCTCGATCTCGGCAACCGTGCCGAGCATTCGTGGATCGTCATAGTCCACGTATCCGATCTGCGCCAGTTGCAGCAGTGAGGCGTCGACTTCAGTCGTGTCATAGTGCTGCACGTAGTGCTGTCGTTCGCTGTCGAAACCCTCGCGCTCAATCTCATCTCGCAGGGTTGCGCGCAGGTTCTCCCACTGCTCGACGGGCCCCTCAAGTCCGTGCTCGTGCACGGCCGAGATACCGCGATCGAAGGCGGCCCACAGCATGGCTCGAGAGTGCGTGAAGCGTCGGTGGGGGCCCCGAATCTCCCAGATGCCGTTGTCTTCGCGGTCGAGGTGCTCGGCGACGTGGTTCAGCAGACTGACCTGCAGCGGCCACGAGAAGTCGTCTTCTGTGACACCGAGCTCGCGCGCCCTGCAGAGCGCGATGAGCACCTCGCCGAAGATGTCGCCTTGAAACTGGGTGAAGGCCCCGTTGCCGATGCGCACCGGTGTAGAACCCCGGTAGCCGGGCAACCCTGCCAGCTCATGCTCGTTCAGTCGACGCTCACCTGACAGCCCATACATGATCTGCACGTCTTCGGGGTCACCCGCGATGGCCCGCAGCAGCCAGTCTCGCCAATCTTGCGCCTCGCGCTCGTACCCGTGCAGCATCAAAGCTTCGAGGGTCAACGCGGCATCGCGTAGACATACATAGCGGTAGTCCCAGTTACGCGACCCGCCCATCGTCTCCGGCAGGCTCGTTGTGGGCGCTGCCACGATTCCGCCGGTCGACTCATGGGTGAGAGCGCGAAGCACGAGGAGCGATCGGCGCACCTCCCGGTCGTAGGCTCCAGGCTCGGTACATGCTCGAGCCCATTGCCGCCACCACGCGCGGGTCTCGTCAATGCGGTCGTCGAGACTTCTGAGGTCGCGGGGTGCGTGGTGCGAGGGGAACCAGGTCATAACGGTGTCGACCACGTCACCTTCGCGAACGGTGAACTCGGTGCGGTGCGAGTGGTCGACGGAGGTGAAGGCGGGCCCGCGCACGATGACGGCGTCGGGCCCGGCGATCGCGACGAGCGCGGGCTCGTCATCGGTACCCACTTGCCGCATCCACGGCATGGCGCTGGCGTAGTCGAAACGGATGCGCAAGATCTGCTCGATCTGAACTTCTCCACTGATCCCGACGACGCGTCGGGCGAGGTCGGCAGCGCCGTCACCGTGCGGCATAAGGTCGATGACGTCGACTTCTCCCGTTTCGGTAACCCAGCGAGTCACCAGAATGAACGTGTCTTCTTCATACCGCCGATCGGTGCACTCGACGGCGTTGACGGGTCTCAGGGTCCAGTGCCCGTGATCATCAGAGCCCAAAAGACGGGCGAACATCGAGGCAGAGTCGAAGCGTGGCATGCACAGCCAGTCGATGGATCCCCCACGGCTCACGAGGGCAGCTGACCGGCAGTCGCCGATCATTGCGTAGTTTTCGATGGGTTCGGGCAATGTCATCAGCCCATCCAACCAGACGGGGCGCAAGGGCCTCTCGGTACCGTAGAGCTATGTCTGCACGCACCTTGATCATTCTTGGCGCCACCGGCGACCTCACCCAGCGACTCCTACTTCCCGGCCTGGATTCGGTGATAGCAATGGCCGAGAGCGGCGGAAGGCCTCTCGACATTGACCTGATGGGTGTAGGACGCATGGCCGAATCGGCGCCGGATTGGCAGGCGGCACTCGAGCGTTCAATCGGCAGTGGACCGATACGCGACCGGGTGCGTGAGACTGCGCGCTATGCGTCGGGCGACGTCACCGAGCCTGAGACCCTGCAGCGTTTGTTCGACGAGGCACCCAATTCGCCTGTCCTGTATCTCGCGCTTCCCCCCCAGGTGAGCGAGTCGGTCGTTGACGCCCTGGGGTCGGTGAGGTTCCCCGACGATCTGCGTTTGGCGATCGAGAAGCCTTTCGGTGTCGACGGCCGAACGGCGGCTGCGCTCAACGCGCGTCTCGCGCGCTTGATACCCGAGTCACAGGTGCATCGCGTGGATCACTTCTTGGGTATGTCGACCGTGCTTAATCTTTTGGGTTTGCGATTCGCGAATCGAGCGATCGAAGCCATCTGGAATGCTGATCACGTGGCGTCGATCGAGATCCGTTTCGATGAGTCGCTTGCACTGGAAGGTCGAGCGGAGTATTACGACCGTGTGGGCGCGCTTGTCGACATGATTCAAAGCCACCTGCTTCTTGTGCACGCCCTCGTCACGATGGATGCGCCGCCAAGCCTCGACCCCCACCACCTTCACGATTCAATGATGGCTGCTCTCGCCGCCACACGCCTACGCGGTGAACCGGCCGAGGCCTCGCGTCGCGCACGGTTTACCGCAGGAAACGTTGACGGCGTGAACGTGCCGGCCTATGTCGACGAAGATGGGGTTGACGCGGAACGGAATACTGAAACACTCGTGGAACTCGAACTCGAGAGTATTCACAATCGGTTTGCGGGAGTTCCCATTGTGCTTCGGAGCGGTAAGGCTCTTGGTGAGCCGGTCACCGAGATCCGGTTGGTGTTGCGCAAGTCTCACAATCGACCCGCCGGTCTGCGTGGCGACGCCCCGCCGACGTCGATCATCGTCTCGCTGGCACCCGAAAAACTGGCCATCGAACTCGACATCAATGGCGCGCATGATCCCTTCACGCTTGATCGGGTGACCCTGTCGACCTATTTTGCCAAGGGGAAACTCACTGCCTACGGGGAGGTAATCGCGGGCATCCTTGACGGCGATGACACGCTCTCGGTGCGCGGCGACATCGTCGAGGCCTGCTGGGGTCTCGTCGACCCCGTGCTGGCGACGTGGCGAAGTGGGGCGGTGCCGCTTGACAGCTATGCGGCGGGCAGCAGCGGCCCTCGAGAATGGGCCAGCCAGTAGCCTGAGGACTATGACGACAGCTCTGATCACGGGTGCGACGGCAGGCATCGGTGCAGAGTTCGCTCGGCAGCTCGCGGCGAAAGGTTACGACCTCGTGATTGTCGCGCGCGACGCCGAACGGCTCGCGAGCAGCGCGGCCACCCTGCAGCACGAGTTCGACGTGCACGTCGAGGTCATTGCTGCCGACCTGCTGAGCGCCGACGGTCTCGCCGCTGTCGACCGGCGGCTCGCCGCCGACCGGCGACCGATTGATGTGCTCATCAACAATGCTGGCTACGGACTCGACGGTGACATCGTGTCGACGAGCTGGGGCGATGAGAAGCGGCACCTCGATATTCATGTCAGCGTTCCCCTACAGCTCTCGCACACGGCGCTGCGCGGCATGGTTGCACGAGGGCGCGGACGGGTGGTGATCATCTCGAGCGTTGCCGCCTTCACGCCGCTCGGAACCTATTCGGCTGCGAAAGCCTGGGGGGTTTCCTTTGCCCGCGGGGCAAATCTCGCGCTAAACGACCGTGGCGTCACCGTCACTGCGGTCTGTCCGGGCTTCACTCACACCGAGTTCCACGACCGCATGGGCGTCTCGATAAAGGGAATTCCGTCGTTTCTCTGGCTCGACGCACCGCGTCTGGTGCGGCTCGCGCTTCGGGGCATCGACCGCGGCAAGTCGGTGGTGATTCCGACACTCCGGTATCGCCTGATCGCTGGGCTGTTGCGACGGTTACCCGACCGTCTTGTCGGGCGCTTTTCCTTCGCGTCTGCCGACCAGCCACGGGCCTGAGATGGCTAGACGCTGACGGGCTGCCGCTGAGGCAGCGCCTGCTCGAGCTCGGCGAGCGAAGCCTTCCAGCTGACGAGCCCGCGCACGATCGTGCTTGAGTCGTCGGCGAGCACCTTCATGGCATCGGCGGGTACGAAATAGTTGATCGCCACGAAGCCCCGCACGCGTTCGTCGGGGTCAGCGGCTAGCCGACGCAGAATGTCGCACGGCACGTGCTCGTTCTTGGCAATGCACGCGCGCACACCCGCGTCGGAGTCGCGCGAGAGCGCCTCGTAGATCTCGAGAGGGGCGTGGTACGACAACGCCGCACTCTCTCGAATCTTCGGGTTGGGGTCAGCGGCGAGCCGACGGATGCGCGCGATCTTCGACGCCGTCACCGCGGGGGAGAGGAACTGCGCGACTGGCGCGTCAAAGGTGAGCATGACGGGTGCGTCGGCAGCGAGCTGACGGCGCTGAGCGGGGGTATTGAACCGAATGCACGACATGGCGATGACGATATTCAGACAGCGGCTGCATCCGCGGTAGCGGCACGGCGCTCTCGGGAAATCCACGGAATCAGCATCGACGTGCGGCTCTGGTAGTTCGCGTACTCCGGGTACCTGCTGAGCGAGATCTCCTCGGTGAACCGAGTGGACCCGATGAAGAGAGCAGTGAGCAGTATGGGCCCCACCAGTGTCCAGTGCACAACGGCCCCGAGCGCGGCTGCGCCCATGGCGTAGAACACCCACCACTGGGCCTGCTCGAAGAAGAAGTTCGGGTGTCGACTCAGGCGCCAGAGGCCCGTCGTTGCGAAGTTGGACTCGGGGGCATGCCCGGCGGCGATTGCAACTTGTTTGGCCTGGTGGAACGTCCACTGCTGCTGGTCGGCCACGAATTCGCCGATGAGCATGACCAGGAACAGCACCGCGAGTCCCCAGTCGAGCGGCCCGACCGCCGTCCCCTGATTCTCGAAGGCGGCGAACGCGGGCAGTGCGATGAGCACCAGTAGCGCGTTTTGAAAGAGCACGATGAACAGCAGGTTGAACACCTGGAACTGTGCCGGGCTCATGCGCTCACGCAGAATCGGCCAGCGATAGTCTTCGACCCCGCGGTAGCCCCCCTTACGCGCGAAGTTGAACGTGAGCCTCGCCCCCCACAGGGTCACCAGCACCGTCATGATCGTGAGCCGAGCATCGGTGAAGCCTGTCGCCGCCCACAACACGGCAACGTAGACGACCGGCACGATCGACCAGATGCGATCGACCCACGAGAAGTCACCGGTGAGCAACGAAGCAACCCACGTGAATAGGCTGACCCCGGCGGCGATGCCCAGCACGATCACAATGGCGTCCATGGCCGACAGGCTAGCGCCGGATGCCCCTCTCACGCGCCCGCGCGGCTCACTAGACTGGCCTCGTGTCGCAGCCGCTGAGCAGCCCGGGCCCGGTCGGGCCGGTCATCAGCGAGCGCATTGTGACGGTGCCGAATGCGCTGAGCGCTCTGCGCATTGTGCTCGTGCCGGTATTTCTCGTGCTGGTGCTTACTGAGCAGGATCTCGCCGCACTCATCGTCATTATCGTTTCGAGCCTGAGCGACTTCCTTGACGGCATTATCGCCCGTCGGTTCAGCCAGATCACCAAGCTGGGGCAGCTGCTCGACCCGGCCGCTGACCGACTTTTCATCTTCGCTGCAGTGATCGCGCTCGCCGTGCGCGAGGTCGTGCCCTGGTGGGTCGTCGCGGTCATCGTGGGCCGCGACGTATTCCTGGCCGGTCTCGGTCTCGTGCTCGCACAGCACGGCTACGGGCCGCTGCCCGTTCACCATCTGGGCAAACTCGCCACCTTCGCTCTGTTCTACGCGCTGCCCATTCTCGTGCTCGGTCAGGCGTTCCCAGCGATTCAGGCGGTGAGTGACCCCATCGGCTGGGCCTTCACGATCTGGGGGGCCTTCCTCTACTGGTCGGCGGGCTTCATTTACCTGCGACAGACCCGCGACCTCATCGCGAAAGTACCGCGAGCGAGCCTCAATACATCGGATACGCTGGGCGAGCAAAGGAGGTCGACGGATGGCTGAAACCCCGCCTGACGAGCACAACGACGCGACTCCGGGCGCATACCGACCGCACGAGACCACGGTGAACTACGGGCCTGAGTTTGCCGCGCAGCTCGCTGCGCTTGAAGCCGGAGTCAGCGTTGAAGAGCAAGAGGTCATCGGTGCTTTGCCGTCGGCATCGGCCCTGCTCATCGTGCGCCGTGGGCCCAATGCCGGTGCGCGATTCTTGCTCGACGCCGACGTGACCGTAGCGGGGCGGCATCCTGAAGCAGACATCTTTCTCGACGACGTAACCGTCTCGCGTAAGCACGCCACGTTCTTGCGACAGGGCACTCGATTTTCTGTGCGCGATCTCGGTTCGCTTAATGGCACCTTCATGAGCGGTGAGCGGATCGACGAAACGGTTGTGCTCACCGACGGATGCGAAGTGCAGGTGGGCAAGTTCCACCTCACGTTCTACGCATCGCGCGTCGACCTCAACACGGGGGCCTGATGGCGTCGCGGTCAACGGCCGCTGCATCTCGCCCCGCGGCGGGAGGCGGGCTGCTGAGCATCGGGCAGGTGCTCGCCAAGCTCACCCCTGAATTTCCCGATCTCACCCCCTCGAAGCTTCGTTTTCTTGAGGAGCAGCAGCTTGTTTCGCCGTCGCGCACCGAATCGGGGTATCGCAAATTCTGCGCGGCCGATGTAGACAGGCTGCGGTTCATCCTCACGATGCAGCGCGACCATTACCTGCGCCTGAAGGTCATTCGCGGCTACCTCGATGACATCGAAGCAGGGCGCACTCCGGCCTTGCTCGCCAACGGATCGGTGCCCACGTCCATTCTCGTCGTCGAGCGCCGTTACTCGCGTGTCGAGCTCACCCGCGAGGCGGGGGCGAGCATCGCGCTACTCACCGACTCCATTTCAGCGTCGCTTATTTCGCCTGCTGACACCTATGGAGATGATGCTGTCCAGGTTCTGCGGGCTCTCGTCGAGCTTCAACGGTCCGGCATTGAGCCACGGCACCTCCGGGGTTTCCGTGCCGCCGCGGAACGTGAGCTGGGGCTCATCGAGAGCGCCCTTATCCCGGTCTCACGCCGCAACGACCCCTCGAGCCGGGCAAAGGCCGCCGAGTTGGCCCGCGAGATCGCCGGGCAACTCGAGATCGTGCGCTCGAGTCTCATCCGTTCGGCCCTGGGCAAGCTACAGTCGTAGTCGGGCCCGACACGCCGACGTGTTCGAGCGAATGTCTCCCGTCGGCGTGACACGGCTCGCTACTCTGAACCGCGTGGCACCAACTGTCACGTTCACAATGAAGGTTAGGTAGGGGTCATGACCGACGCTGACAACCGCGACACGCGGTACGACCTCGGGCTCCTCTTCACCGATGGCCTTCCTGTCTTCGATGACCAGGCGGGCTACCGCGGAGCCGTCGCTGCCCGCGCTGCCGGCATCTCGTACCGGCAGCTCGACTACTGGGCGCGCACCGAGCTCGTAAAGCCCACTGTGCGGGGTGCCGCCGGGTCGGGGACGCAACGGCTGTACGGCTTCCGCGACATCCTCGTTCTCAAGCTCGTCAAGCGACTTCTCGACACTGGTATCTCACTTCAGCAGATCCGCACAGCCGTCGACCAACTGCGCGAAGCCGGTGTCAGTGATCTTGCGCAGACCACGCTCATGAGCGATGGGGCCAGTGTCTACCTCTGCACCAGCGACGACGAGGTTATTGACCTTGTCAGCCGTGGCCAGGGCGTCTTCGGCATTGCCGTGGGCAAAGTGCTTCGCGAGGTCGAAACCTCGCTCGTCGATCTCGACTCGACGTCTGCTGCCGACCCGAGTGATGAACTCGCGGCACGGCGGGCTACTCGGGCTTCGTAGAGTAGCCCGCGATCTGCTTTTTACGCTCTGCTTTTTGCGCTCTGCTTTTTGCGCTCTGCTTTTTGCGCTCGGCTTAACGCGCGGTAACACCCAGCGCCACGCTAAGACGTCGCGTACTCGCCCATCTTCGCCGTTCGCATGATGCGATCGAGCAGCTGGTCGAAGTTGTGCGCCATCTCTTGAGCGCTATCGCCCGGCCAGACATGCAAGGGCTTTGCCGCACCCTGCGCCTGCTGCAGCGACGTGCGCTCGGGTAGCTGCGGGGCGAGCACCAGAGGACCAAACATGTCGCGCAGCTCTTTGATGCGGAACTGGTGCTCGAGCGACTGCACTCGCGCGCGGTTCACGATGATGCCGAGGGGCTGCAGCCGGGGCGAAAGCCCACGGCGAATCTCTTCGATCGCCCGAAGCGCGCGATCGGCGGCGGCCACAGAGAACAACCCTGGCTCGGTAACCACGACGACACGATCGCTCGCTGCCCAAGCGGTGCGGGTGAGCGCGTTGAGAGACGGAGCGCAGTCGACAAGCACGAGGTCGTAGTCCGCCTCGACATGTGCGAGCGCCTCTTCCAGCTTCCAGATCTCGCGGATGCTGGGGTGCGGTCCGTCGAAGTTGATGGCGCTCGGGCTGCCGATCATGACGTCGACCGTGCCAGGGCGCCCTCGGGTCCACCCGCTCGGAGCAATCGCCTGGCGAACGGTGCGCTCTTTCGGCGCCGCAAGCACGTCGGCCACCGTGAGGTGCCCAGCGACCTGGATGTCCATGCCGGTGGAAGCGTCGGATTGCGGGTCGAGATCGACGACCAGGGTGCGCAGGCCGCGCGAGAAGGCCGCCGACGCTAGACCCAGCGTCACCGTTGTCTTCCCCACGCCCCCCTTGAGGGAGCTGATGCTCAGTACGTGCACGAGTAACGACCCTACCTTCACTAGTGTTGAGAAGCGCGCACGCGCACCGACGTCGGCCCGCCACCACCGGAGCCCTGTCGACCCCCACCGGGCCGATTCCGAGAGGACACGATGTTTCGGAAGATCCTTGTTGCCAACCGCGGAGAGATCGCGATCCGCGCGTTCCGCGCCGCGTATGAGCTCGGCGCAAAGACCGTCGCGGTTTTTCCTTTCGAGGACCGCAACTCGATGCATCGTCTGAAAGCCGACGAGGCATACCAGATTGGCGAGCCAGGGCACCCGGTGCGGGCCTACCTCGATGTGGCCGAAATCATCCGCGTGGCGAAGCTATCCGGGGCCGACGCGATCTATCCGGGATACGGGTTTCTCAGCGAGAATCCCGACCTCGCGCAAGCAGCGGAAGACGCCGGAATCGCTTTCATTGGCCCACCCCGCTCGGTGCTCGAAATGGCCGGCAACAAGGTCACGGCTAAAGAGAAAGCGATCGCGGCGGGTGTTCCTGTTCTGAATTCGAGCCCCGCCACGACTGACATGCAGGTGCTCATCGATGCGGCTGACGAGATCGGGTTTCCCGTCTTTGCCAAAGCCGTCGCCGGCGGCGGGGGCCGTGGCATGCGGCGCGTCGAGAAGCGGGAAGACTTGACAGCAGCCCTCGAGGCCGCCATGCGCGAAGCCGACAGTGCGTTCGGCGACCCCACGATGTTCATCGAGCAGGCGGTCGTGCGCCCGCGGCACATCGAGGTCCAGATCCTCGCCGACGCAACGGGCGAAACCGTGCACCTCTTCGAGCGCGATTGTTCGGTGCAGCGCCGGCACCAGAAGGTCATCGAGATTGCCCCGGCACCGAACCTCGATGAGAACACACGTCAAGAGATGTACCGCGACGCTGTGGCGTTCGCGAAGTCGATCGGATACGTCAACGCTGGCACTGTCGAGTTCTTGCTCGACACCGCGGGCGAGCGCGCTGGCGAGCACGTGTTCATCGAGATGAACCCGCGCATCCAGGTCGAGCACACGGTGACCGAAGAGGTCACCGACGTCGACCTTGTGCAATCGCAGATGCGTATTGCCTACGGTCAGACGCTTGCCGAACTCGGCCTCCAGCAGGATCAAATCCACCTGCGGGGTGCTGCGCTGCAGTGCCGCATCACGACAGAAGACCCGTCGAGTGGCTTCCGCCCCGACACCGGCAAGATCACGACCTACCGCTCACCCGGCGGCGCCGGTGTGCGCCTCGACGGCGGCACGATCGCCTCGGGCGCTCAGATCTCACCGCACTTCGACTCGATGCTCGCCAAGATGACCTGCCGGGGTCGTGACTTCGCCTCGGCCGTGTCGCGGGCGCGTCGCGGGCTGGCCGAGTTCCGCATCCGGGGCGTGACGACCAACATTCCGTTCCTGCAGGCAGTGCTCGACGATCCGGCGTTCCAGGCGGGCGAACTGAGCACGGCGTTCATCGACGAACGCCCACACTTGTTGCGCTCGAACCCGTCGAAAGACCGCGGTACCAAGGTGCTCAGTTGGCTTGCCGACGTCACCGTCAACCAGCCCAATGGGGCGGGGGAGGGCGTCATCGACCCCGCCGTGAAGCTACCGGTGGTCGATCTTGATGCGCCCGCTCCCGACGGCTCACGCCAGCGACTGCTCGCACTGGGCCCGACGGGCTTTGCGGACGCACTGCGGCAACAGACGGCCCTCGCCGTCACCGACACGACGTTTCGGGATGCCCACCAATCGCTGCTCGCCACCCGTGTGCGCACGGTCGACCTGGTGCAGGTCATGCCGCACGTGGCCCGCATGACCCCCGGGCTGCTCAGCGTCGAGGCGTGGGGCGGTGCGACCTACGACGTCGCCCTGCGTTTCTTGGGGGAGGACCCGTGGCAGCGCCTCGCGGCCATGCGCGAGGCTCTCCCCAATGTGGCCATCCAGATGCTTCTGCGTGGTCGCAACACCGTCGGGTACACGCCGTATTCGACCGAAGTGACCGACGCGTTCGTGCTCGAGGCTGCCGCGACGGGCATCGACATTTTCCGCATCTTCGACGCACTCAATGATGTCGACCAAATGCGGCCCGCGATCGATGCTGTGCTCGGCACCGCAACGACCGTCGCCGAGGTGGGCATGTGCTACTCGGGCGACCTGCTCAACCCGGCCGAAGACCTCTACACGCTCGACTACTACCTGCGGCTTGCCGAGCAGATCGTCAACTCGGGCGCGCACATCATCGCAATCAAAGACATGGCGGGTCTGTTGCGCGCGAGTGCTGCTGAGAAGCTCGTTGCGGCGCTGCGGGAACGCTTTGACCTTCCTGTTCACGTCCACACGCATGACACGGCAGGCGGTCAGCTGGCGACGCTGCTGGCCGCGTCGCGGGCGGGCGCGGATGCCGTCGATGCCGCGAGTGCGCCGATGGCCGGAACAACCTCGCAGCCTTCACTCTCTGCCCTGGTGGCGGCGTTGGAGCACACCGAGCGCGACACAGGCTTGGGTTTGGGACCGGTCGCCGATCTCGAGCCCTACTGGGAGGCCGTGCGCCGCGCGTACGCCCCCTTCGAGTCAGGGTTGCCCGGCCCCACCGGCCGGGTCTACACGCACGAGATCCCAGGGGGGCAACTCTCGAACCTGCGTCAGCAGGCGATCGCGCTCGGACTCGGCGACCGATTCGAGGTCATCGAAGATTGGTATGCGGCCGCCAACCGCATTCTCGGCCGGCCAACCAAGGTCACGCCCTCGTCGAAGGTCGTCGGCGATCTCGCGTTGCAGATGGCCGCTGCCGGTGCTGACCCGGCCGACTTCGAGGCGAATCCGCAGAACTATGACATCCCTGACTCGGTGATCGGTTTCATGGCTGGCGAACTCGGTGACCTGCCTGGCGGGTGGCCAGAGCCGTTCCGCAGCAAGGTGCTCGCGGGCCGCACGGTGAAGATCGGCACGACACCGCTCACCGACGAGCAGCGAACGAAGCTCGCCGGAAACACTGACGATCGTCGCTTGATGCTCAACCAACTGCTCTTTCCGCAACCCACCCAGCAGTTCTTGCAGGTGCGCGAGCAATACGGCGACCTCTCTGTACTTGCTACGCCTGACTACCTCTACGGGCTGCGACCCGGGGTTGAGCACTCGATCGAGATCGAGCGGGGCGTCAGCCTGCTGGTGAGCCTCGAAGCGATCGGCGAGCCCGACGAGAAGGGCACACGCAGCGTCATGGCCACACTCAACGGCCAGTTGCGCCCGATCACGGTACGCGACCGCAGCATCGCCGTCGACGCCGCGACCGCCGAGAAGGCCGACCCCGCGCAGCCCGGGCAGATCGCCGCGCCGTTCATGGGCGTTGTCACCCTTCAGGTCGCGGAGGGCGACCGCGTCGAAACGGGCCAAGCAGTGGCCACGATCGAGGCAATGAAAATGGAAGCCGCGATCACTAGTCCCGTCACGGGCACAGTGCAGCGGCGGGCCATACCGGCGACGCAGCAGTGCGAAGCAGGCGACCTGCTCGTCATCATCGGATAGCGCGCGCTCGCGGGGCCATGCCTCGGGCTTGCTGTCGGCCTGGACGGCTAGAATGAAAATTCGTCCGATCCCAGGGAGAGTTGCCGTAGTGGCTGAAAAGCGCGTCAGAACCACGCCCGACGGTGCATTGTCGACTGCGTTGTCGTCGGCAGGATCGTCGGTTGCCGACGGCGTCGAGCCGGTCGGCGACTACGACCTCGCGGCCGCGCTTCCGGCAAGCCTCACGATCCAGGTAAGCCTGCCCGCACCCGTCCGCGAGCAGCCCGAAGACGAGCAGGCCGTCGCCCTCATCGAGTCGAGCATCGATCCCGCTGTCGTGCAGCATCGTGAGCTCGGGACAACGGTCATTGAAATCGGTGACGACGAGTTGCAGGCGGCCGTCGCGGCTTCCGAGCATGAGGGCGAGCGAGAGCCCGAGATCCCGCCGCTCCCGGTCGCTGATGGCGTGTATTCGCGCCGCGACATGCTTGACGGCGTTCGCCAAGGCCCCGAGTCGGCCGCGATGTTAACGGCCGAGCGGCTTATCGAGCCTCGGCGTCGCAACCTCACAGCACCCGAGGGGCTGTGGCCGTCGTTCGTATATGCCGTCACCTTTCACCTCGTGAACATCGGCGACTCCGCGCGAGTGCGTGCACGTAAAGAGCTCGACGCTCGCATCGCGACGGCCTTCGAGGGCGGAGCGCGATTCGTTCCCGTCCTCACCCGCAAGGGGGGTGTGGGCAAGACGACGATCACGACGTTGCTCGGCATGGCCCTCGCGTCGGTACGCGATGACCGCGTCATCGCCATCGACGCTAACCCCGACCGTGGCACCCTGTCAGAGCGCGTGGCTCGCCAGACACGAGCGACCGTGAGAGACGTCGTCAATCGCGCAGCGAGCATTCAGGGATTCACTGACTTCTCGACGCTCATCTCGCGCGATGAGACGCGGCTCGACATTCTGGCTTCCGACACCGATCCGATGCTGTCCGAAGCGTTCGATGAGAACGACTACAACGTTGTCGCTGACCTGGCCGCGCGCTATTACTCCATCGTGTTGACCGACTGCGGGACGGGCATCGTCCATTCGGTCATGCGCGCGACGTTGCAGCGCGCCGACGCCCTTGTGATTGTCTCTGGCGGCAGCGTCGACGAAGCACGACTGGCTTCAGAGACCCTCACGTGGCTCGAGGCGAACGGGTATGGCGACCTTGTTCGTGAGTCGATCGTGGCGATCAATACGGCCACACAGGGCACGAATCTGGTCAAGCTCGAAGAGATCGAAGCGCACTTCGCGTCGCGGGTGCGCCAGATCGTGCGCATTCCCTACGACGCGTTGCTCGCGGCTGGTTCGGTCATCTCGTGGAAAGATTTGCGGCCTCTGACTCGTCAGTCCGCTCGTGAGCTCGCGGCGCTCATCGCCCAGGGCATGCCCGTTCGGCGCGGGGTCTGACCGGCCCATGGCTGTTCGGCCCATCCGCCTCTTCGGCGACCCGGTGCTACGCAGCGCTGCAGATCCGATCCGTCACATTGATGACGCCGTGCGGATGCTCGTCGTCGACCTGATCGACACCGTGAATGTTCCCGGCCGAGCGGGCGTGGCTGCGCCGCAGATCGGCGTCGGGTTGCGCGCGTTCAGCTACAGCGTCGACGGCGTCGTGGGCTACGTGCTCAACCCCGAGCTGGTCGAGGTGCGCGGTGAGGCCGAGCCCATAGACGAAGGCTGCCTGAGTGTCCCAGGTTTCGGTTTTCCGCGGCGGCGCCACCCGTGGGCGCGCGTGCTCGGCTCGGACCTCGACGGGGCGACGATCGAGATTAGCGGTGATGGACTACTTGCGCAGGCGCTGCAGCACGAGTGCGACCACCTCGACGGCCGGCTTTACGTTGAAGGACTCGATCCAGCCGTGAAGCGCGAGGCAATGCGCGCTATTCGCCAGGCTGACTGGTTCGCTCGCTCCTAGCGCCCCTAGCGCCCCTAGCGCTCCTCGTACTCCAACAGCTCCTAGTTCTCTTGGCGCTGCCCAAGAAGCCGAGCGGGCGCCGTTTTCCCGAAAGTGCACGGCGCCCGGCTGCGGTGCGCGACTACTGCAGTGAGATGCCCTGCGTCTCGGGCGAGCCGCTGTACATGCCCTCGATCACATCGGCGAAGTCCGTCGTGATGACGTGACGCTTGATGCTCATCTTTGGCGTGAGGTGACCGCTCGACTCGGTGAACTCGGTGGCGAGGATAATGAACTTACGAATCGACTCTGCCCGTGACACCCTCGCGTTCGCGGCATCGATCGCCTTCTGAACCTCGGCTATCACCTTTGTGTTCGACCCGGCTTCGGTGAGTGACATCTGCGCATCGAGCTCGTTGTTGTTGAGCCAGACAGGCAGCATCTCGCTGTCGAGCGTCACCAAAGCCGCGATGAACGGCTTCTGATCGCCGACGACGACGACCTGGCCGATGATCGGGTTGGCGCGAATCGGGTCTTCGAGCGCGGCGGGGGCGACGTTCTTGCCGCCTGCTGTCACGATGAGCTCTTTCTTGCGTCCCGTGATAGTCAAGTAGCCTTCGTCGTCCAGGACGCCGATATCACCGGTGCGGAACCAGTCGCCCTCCATGACCTCTGCGGTCGCTTCAGGCTTCTTCCAGTAGCCGGCGAAGACATTGATGCCCTTGATGAGGATCTCGCCATCTTCGGCGATCTTGACGCCGACACCCGGCAGCGCGGGGCCCGTCGTTCCGATCTTGAACTTGTCGACCAGGTTGATGGTCGCGGGTGCCGTCGTCTCGGTGAGCCCGTAGCCCTCAAGAATCCGGATGTCGAGGCTGCGGAAGAAGTGCGCCAGGCGTAGACCCAGGGGAGCGGACCCTGATACTGCGTACACGACACGGCCGCCCATAGCAGTCTTGAGCTTGCTATAGACGAGACGGTCAAACAGGGCGAACTGCAGCTTGAGTCCGAGCGAGACGTTTCCTGCGTCGAGCGCCTTCGAGTGCTCGATTGCGACTTCGGCGGCCTTGCGGAAGATCTTGCCTTTGCCGCCAGCTTCGGCTTTTTGCTCTGCCGAGTTGTACACCTTCTCGAAGACGCGCGGCACGGCGAGCAGGAACGTGGGCTTGAACGACCCGAGCGAGGGCAGCAGCTGCTTCGTATCAGCTTGATGGCCGATCTTCACACCCCCGTGCACGCCTAACACCGAGATGAAACGGGCGAAGATGTGGGCGGTCGTGATGAAGAGCAGAGTCGACGACTGGGGGTTGACGACCTGACTCATCGACACGGCGGCATTGCGGCACAGCTCGACAAAGTTCGAGTGCGTCAAGATGCAACCCTTGGGCACTCCGGTCGAACCAGAGGTGTAGATGAGCGTCGCGAGGTCGCTACCTTTGGCCATCGTGCGGCGCGACTCGAGCTCGTCGTCGGTGACGCTGTCTCCGGTCGAGGCGAGCTTCTCGAGGTCGCCCAGGTGCATTTGCCACACGTGGCCGATGTTCGGAAGATCGCCGGCTACTTCGTCATAGCGTGCGAAATGGTCGGCGGTTTCGACGATCATGTGGTGCGCTTCGGAGTCGTCGAGAATGTACTGCACTTGGCTCGGCGAGCTGGTCTCGTAAATCGGAACGAGCACGGCCCCGGCGAACCAGGTCGCGAAGTCGACCAGGGTCCACTCGTAGCGGGTCTTGCACATGAAGCCGATCTTTTCGCCGGGGTTGACGCCCGCGGCGATAAAGCCCTTGGCGAGTGCCTTCACCTGACGGTGGAACTCGGTCGCGGTGAGGTCAGTCCAACCGCCGTCGGCGGTGGGGAGGGCGAACAGTGCGCCATTGGGCGTCTGACGCACTCGATCAACGAGCAGGTCGCTCGCGTTCGCGTCGGGATCAGGCGTGACAACGGCCGGGACGAAAAACTCTTTCACGGCAACTCCTTTGGTACCGGGCGGGCGGATGGTGCCCTCACTCTAGTCGCCCCCTGAGCGCGAAAGCCCAGGCGAGTGCGGTGCCTTACTAGACTCGTCGCTCGTGCACTCCATCGGAATTGACATCGGCGGAACGAAGATCGCCGGAGCCCTGGTGAGCGACGACGGCGAGATTCTTGCCGAGTTGCGCGAGACCACACCAGCCGGTGATCCGGCGGCGATCACCGACCTCGTGGTGCACATGATCCAGCAGCTGCGCGAGGGTCACGAGGTGATCGCCGCGGGTGTCGCCGCCGCTGGGTTCATTGATTCGACCCAGTCGATCGTGTACTACGCCCCCAACATCAACTGGCGTCACGAACCGTTCCGCGATCGACTGCGCGAGCGCGTCGATCTTGACGTGACGATCGACAACGACGCCAACGCGGCTGGGTGGGCCGAGTTTCGGTTCGGGGCGGCGCGGGATGCGCACGACATGACGATGTTGACGATCGGCACGGGCGTCGGTGGCGCGATTGTCACGGGCGACCGCCTGTTGCGCGGCGGCTTCGGCACAGCGGGTGAGCTCGGGCACCTGCGCGTGGTTCCCGACGGCCTGCCCTGCGGGTGTGGAGCGCGAGGGTGCATCGAGCAGTACGGCTCCGGACGGGCCCTTCTGCGCATGGCAAATGAGATCGCCGACGCGGGCGGCATTGGGTTAAAGCTCGCCGTCGAGCGAGAGCGTGCCGGGGGGCTCACGGGCGACATTGTGGCCCGGCTGCTGATCGATCGCGACGCGGGCGCACTGCATGCCCTGCGGCAGCTGGGAACCTGGCTGGGCCAGGCGTGCGCGAGTTTGAGCGCGGTGCTCGACCCCGAGCTATTCGTCTTCGGGGGAGGCGTCTCGATCGCCGGCGATTTGCTGCTCGACCCGGTGCGCGAGTCGTACCTCGCACACTTGCCTGCGCGCGGCTATCACCCCGAGCCACGCTTCGTCGTGGCCGAGCTCGTGAACGACGCCGGAGTGGTGGGCGCTGCCGACTTGGCGCGCATCCACGCCACCGCTCCTGCTCGCTGAGAGCACGATCGACCGCGCACACGGCGCGGGCAGGGGTTAGGCTAATGCGCGCTGTCGACGAAGGGATTCCCCGGTGTTTTACTGGTTAATGAAGAACCTGGTGATCGGGCCGATCCTGCTCACGGCATTTCGGCCGTGGGTGCGCGGCGTCGAGAACGTGCCTCGCACAGGGGCGGTCATCCTCGCCAGCAATCACCTCTCATTCACCGACTCGGTTTTTCTGCCGCTCGTGCTTGACCGGCGTGTGGTGTTCCTCGCTAAGAGCGACTACTTCACTGGCCGCGGAATCAAGGGTTGGCTCATCAAATTGTTCTTTGAGGCGAGCGGCCAGCTGCCGATCGACCGATCGGGGGGCAAGGCTAGCGAAGCATCGCTCAATACGGGCCTCAGGGTTCTCTCCGAGGGCTTCGCCTTGGGCATTTACCCCGAAGGCACTCGGAGCCCCGACGGCATCATGTATCGGGGGCGCACGGGCGTTGCCCGCATGATTCTCGAATCGGGCGCCGTCGTCGTGCCGGTGGCCATGATTGACACTGAGAAGGTGATGCCGATCGGCTCGAAGCTGCCCAAAGTGGTGCGGCCGGGCGTCGTGTTCGGCGAGCCCCTCGACTTCACTCGGTTCAGCGGACTCGAGAGCGACCGTTTCGTGTTGCGCTCGATCACCGACGAGATCATGTACGAGCTCGGACGCCTTAGCGGGCAGGAGTACCGCGACGTCTACGCGACCACCGTCAAGGACAAGCGCCCCGCCAACGCCCGGTAGGCTCGAGAACCGCGGCGTTCGTGCGCTGCGCATTCTTCTCTCGCCCGCCCTGTGAGGACGTTATCTCGTGGTCGACCCGTTCGAAACCGTTGTGCATGCTGACCCTGCGGTCATTGCCGGACTCGATCACTGGCGCACGCTGCCGATTAAACAACAGCCCACGTGGTCCGACTCCATTGCCGTCGCTGCGGCGTCAGCCGAGCTAGCGACTATGCCGCCGCTCGTCTTCGCGGGCGAGGTAGACATGTTGCGCGAGCGCCTCGCCCGCGCGGCCCGTGGCGATGCGTTCCTGCTGCAGGGTGGCGACTGTGCCGAGACCTTCGCCGGGGCCACGGCCGACCAGATTCGCAACCGGGTCAAGACCATTCTGCAGATGGCCGTCGTGCTGACCTATGGGGCCTCGATGCCCGTCATTAAGATGGGGCGCATGGCCGGCCAATTCGCCAAGCCACGCTCGAGCGACTCCGAGACGCGCGGAGAAGTAACGCTGCCCGCCTACCGAGGCGACATCGTGAACGGGTACGACTTTACGCCGGAATCGCGGCAGGCAGACCCGGCGCGTCTGGTCAAGGGGTACCACACGAGCGCGTCGACCCTGAACCTGATCCGTGCGTTTACGCAGGGCGGTTTTGCCGACTTGCGCATGGTGCACAGCTGGAACAAGGGCTTCGCCGCGAACCCGGCCAACCAGCGGTACGAGGGTCTGGCGAAAGAGATCGATCGCGCCGTGAAGTTCATGGAAGCGGCTGGTGCCGACTTCGACGAGCTCAAGCGCGTCGAGTTCTACTCGAGCCACGAGGGCCTGCTCATGGACTACGAGCGCCCCATGACCCGCATCGATTCGCGCACCGGAACGCCCTACAACACGAGCGCCCACTTCTTGTGGATCGGCGAGCGCACGCGCGAACTGAATGGCGCGCACGTCGATTTCTTCAAGCGCATCCGCAACCCGATCGGCGTCAAGCTCGGGCCGTCGACGACGCCCGAGACGATGGAGCGGCTCATCGATGTGCTCGACCCGGAGCGCGAACCCGGGCGCCTGACCTTCATCACGCGCATGGGTGCCGGTACGGTCCGGGATGCTTTACCGCCGTTGCTTGAGGCAATCAACGGCATGGATGCGACGCCGCTGTGGGTATGCGACCCCATGCACGGCAACGGACTCACTACCCCCAACGGCTACAAGACCCGGCGCTTCGACGACGTCGTCGACGAGGTCAAGGGCTTCTTCGAGTCTCACCGCGCCGTGGGTACGCACCCGGGCGGCATCCACGTCGAGCTCACGGGTGACGACGTCACCGAGTGCCTGGGCGGCTCCGAGCACATCGACGAAGAGACGCTCGCGACGCGCTACGAGTCGCTCTGCGACCCGCGCCTCAACCACATGCAGTCGCTTGAGCTTGCGTTCCTCGTGGCAGAAGAGCTCGGCCGTAGCTAAGCCCATGTCGCGCGTGATCGCCCCTAGTAGTTGGCGATCACCGTAATGGTGCTTTCGCGCAAAGCCCGCTCTGATTGATCGGGGTTCGTCTCCTGTACGGGGGCGAGCGGCGAACCGCGCAGTCCGGGCGGCACGTTCGTGTCGAGCGCCACGGTGAAGCCTGCCGCCTGCAGCTGTTCGACGGCGTCATTGATCGACAGCCCGACGACGTCGGGAATATCAACCAGATCGGGGCCGCGCGAGACGATGATCGTGAGGGTCGTGCCGGGTCGCACGGGAGTCTCGCTCGTGCTCTCGACCCGCAGCACGTCGCCCAGGGGCACGTCGTTGTCGAACTCGGATTCGCCCCCGACGATGCCGGCCAGGTCGCGCGCGCTCAGTGCCGCCTGCGCCGCCTCAACGGTGAGCCCCCGCACCGTGGGGATCGTGCCAACCGAAACGAGTAGTTGCACCGGAGTGCCCTTGAATGAGTCGGCGCCGGCCGCGAGCGCGAGCTCATCGGCATCCACGACGGCGATAACCGAGCCTTCCGGCACGTCAGCATCAAACTGCGGGATGCCCTCGCCCACGTCGAATCCGGCGCCGACGAGTGCGATCCGCGCGTCAGCCTCGGGTAACCCGACGACATTGGGCACAGTCGTGGGCTCGGGACCAAGCGATACGACAATCGTCACCACCGTGTCGCGGTCGATGACCTCACCGGCGGCTGGGTCGGTGGCGGCCACGAGCCCCGCGCCGACCTCGAGATCGAAGGCTTCTTCGACGCCGTCGGCGACAGCGACGCCTTGGTCAACAAGGATGAGCCGTGCGGCCTCGACCGTGTCGCCCCGCACGTCGGCGATACTCACGCGGGCACCCGGCCCCGCCCCGAACCACCAGCCGACACCCGCGGCAAGGCCCGCAAGTGCGAGCACGGCGGCGAAGAGGATCCAGCCGCGGCGGCGACTCGACGCGCCGCGGCTCGTCAACTCGCCCGTGGCCGAGGGCCCTTCGGGTGGCTCCGCCGACCCGCGCGTGCCGAGCACCTGAGTCTCGCCCGTTGCAAGAGCAGTGGGAATCGGGGAGGTCAGCAACATGGTGCGCTGGGTGGCAGCGGTCGGCAAGGCCGTCTGCAGAGAGCGGCCTGTCTCGGTGAGTTGGTCGAGCAGGGCGCGGGCATCCGCCGGCCTGTCTTGCGGGTCGCGTGACGTCGCCCACACGACAAGCTCGTCCCACTCGGCGGGCACTCGGGGATTCAGGGTGCTGGGTGCGGGAACAGAGTCGTTGGCATGTTGATAGGCGATCTGCATCGGCTGCTCGCCCTTGAAGGGCTGCTCGCCGGTGAGCATCTCGAACATCATGATGCCGACCGCATAAATGTCGCTGCGGGTGTCGGCGATGCCGCGTGTGACGAGCTCGGGGGAGAGATAGGCGATTGTGCCGAGCAGCGCCTGCCCCGTTGCAGTATTAGCGCTGGCGGCACGGGCGAGCCCGAAGTCACCAATCTTGATGCGGCCGTCGTCGGCGAGAAGTACGTTCTCGGGCTTCAGGTCGCGGTGCACGATGCCTGCCTTGTGTGCTGCAGCGAGGCCGCCAAGAATAGCCTCGGTGATGTCCATGGTTTGTTCGGGCGTGAGTGCGCCGTACTCCTGCAACAACTCGCGCAGGGTGATGCCTGGCAAGTACTCCATCACCAGATACGCCGACTCGGCGTCTTGACCCTGATCGAAGACGTTGACGACGTTGGGGTGCGCGAGTCGAGCAGCCGAACGTGCCTCTTGGATGAAGCGCTCTTTAAATTGACTGTCATCGGCGAGGTGGCCGTGCATGATCTTCACCGCGACGAGACGGTCGAGGCGTTGGTCGGTGGCCAGATACACGGTCGCCATGCCGCCGCGTGCGATGCGTGAGCGAACCTGATATCTACCGTCGATCAGCCGGCCGATAAGGGGATCGGTCGTCGAGGAGCTCACCGCGTCAGTCTAGGTCGCGCGGCCTGGGCGGCCCGGGTGCCACGCGCGGCACGGAGGACGCATCAGGTGAGCTCGAAGTACCAGGCCCAGGCGCTCGCCTCCCACTTGGCATACTCGTCGGGGTGGGCCGAGATCTGCACTGCCTGTGCGGCACGCGTGAGTGTCATGCCCTGCCAACCGGCAATACCGAGCAACCCCCTGGTGTAGCCCGGACGGCCCACGTAGAACAATCGCGCGGCGTGGCTTGGCACCTGCAAGTCGGCAGACGTACCCCAGCCCGAAGCCGGGCGCTGCTGGAACAGGCCGACCGAGTCGCGATCGCCCCACGAGAGGTTGCGCAGTGACGACTCTTGCATGGCGGTTGCGAGGGCGATGACGATGCCGTACTCGGGCACGCCCAGTTGGCGGCCGACCTGAATGATCGTTGTCGCGTGGGTGCGCATGTCGGCCGTGAGCGGGGTCACGGTTCCGCCGCTCGGAGGGCCACTCGGGGCGCCGCCCGACGGCGTGCCGGGGGCAGGAGAGAATCGGCGAGGCTCGACCGGGAGCACGGGACGTTCCGCGATCGCCATGGTGGCTACGGCAGCGACGGCGGCTGCGGCCGAGATGCCCGATGAAGTCGAGGCAGTGGCCGAGGCAGTGGCCGAGGCAATGGTCGCGTCGCTGGCGGGGTCGGATGCGGGCCATGCGCGTGGGGCATCCGGTGCCACGCCGACGATGGGCGCGGGAGCGGCGAGGGGCGCGGCAACCCGGCCGGGGATGATGAGAGTCTGACCCGGGTAGATGATGCTCGTCCAGGTCAAACGGTTAGCGTCGAGGATCGACTGGGTTGACAGCCCGAACCGCGCCGCAAGGGCTGAGAGCGTGTCTCCTTTGACGATGCTGTAGCGGCCAGCCGAGGTGGTGGGCATCGGCACGCCGGTGGCCTTCACGGGTGCAGTGGTGAGCGCGAGTACCTGGCCAGGGAAGATGGTCGACTTCCATGAGAGGCCGTTCAGGCCCAGTACCGAGGCGGTCGACAAGCCGAAGCGCTGGGCAACACTGCTCACGGTGTCACCGGTAGTCACCGTGTAAACGGCAGGCGCGGCACTGGCGGTCATGGTTTGAGCGGCGAGGCCGCCCGGAACAAGAGCGGCGCCGATCTGCGAGAGCGCGGCGCGCAAGCCGAGGGGCGAGGGTGATTGCTCGGGCTTGGGCGGCAGAGGCTTGCGGGCGTAGGCCGGATCGACAGGACCGGTGAGCCCGAGCCCCAGCGCAATTGCGCCGGTAAGCACAACGGGCACGCTGGTGAAAGCTGCCGACCGTGCCCGGCGCCCGAAGTCGCGACGAGCGGCGGTGGTGACTGGCGTCGTGACGACTGCTGAATCGTCGGCGAAAGTGCGCGGAGTCAAACCAGAAAACACTGCGCGAGCGCGGTCCGTCGAATCAGATGCCCCTAGCGGGCTGCGCGCTGTGTCAATAGCGCGCTCAGTCTCGCTCATCGTTTTCGACCCTTCGCAGTGCCCCGGTCGGCCCGAACGGGCGGGGCGGATGCCCCCATCCGTTGTTAGAGACTACAACGCACGACTACCAATGGGGAAGAAGTGACGTGAGTTTACATGTTCGTAACATTCACTACGCGTACCTCGGGCGCCGCAGACATGGCACGCTGGTGTCGTGGCTGAAGAATCCGTTCGTTGGTTGACCGTCCCTGCTCTCGTCGAACTTCTCAACCTGAGCCCGGGCAAAGTGCACCGCCTGATCGAAGATCGGCACCTGCTCGCCGTGTGGCGCGACAGGGTGCTCGTCGTACCCGAAGAGTTCGTGCAGGATGGCGAACCTCTGAAAGACGTGCGTGGCACCCTTATGCTGCTCGCGGACGATGGCTTCACCGACGACGAGGCCATGGAATGGATGCTCGCAGTGAACGAGATGCTCGGTGTCTCGCCGATTGCCGCGTTGCGAGCCGGGCGCAAATCTGAGGTGCGGCGCGTCGCGCAGGCCCTGGCTTTGTAGCGCGCTCTCGCCGGCGCGCTAGTGCGCTCGGCGGGTGACCAGGTCGCTCAATCCGATGAGTTCGGCGCGTGCCGACCGACTGATGGGGGCATCCTCAAGAGCGGCGACGGCCTCGGCGACTGAGCGCGCGATGATGCTCTCGGTGGTCTCCACGGCGCCGCTGTCGCGAATGGTCGCTTGCAGGGTGGCGATCTGGTGCTCGGTGAGCTGTGGGTCGCCCAGCAGTTCATCGATGAGGCGCACGGCTCCGGCGGGGAGCGCCGCGCGGGCGAGCGCAATGATGACCGTGCGCTTTCCTTCGCGCAAGTCGTCGCCTGCTGGCTTGCCGGTGACGACAGGGTCGCCAAACACACCGAGCAGGTCGTCGCGAAGTTGGAACGCGACGCCGAGGGGCAGCCCGAAGGCGCGCAAGGCCGATACCTGCTCGAGGCTTCCACCCGCCATCAGCCCTCCGAGAGCGAGCGGGGCCTCGATCGAGTACTTTGCCGACTTGAAGGTCACGACTCGATGTGCCCGCGAGAGCAGGTCGGCTTCGTCGGCGTCGCGCCAGGCGACTTCTTCGAGAATGTCGAGGTACTGGCCGACTGTGACTTCGGCGCGCATGGTGTGAAACTCCGCCCGAGCTGCACGCGCGCTGCCGGGGTCGCCGAGGTGGGCAAGGCCTGCGTCAAGAAGTTCGTCGCTCCATGCCAGCAGCAGGTCGCCCAGAAGCAGGGCCGCTGACGTTCCGTACGTCGACGCGCTCCCCACCCAGTCTCGACCTGCGTGGTCGGCCTGGAATCGTCGATGCGCCGACGGCATACCCCGGCGCGTGTCGGAATTGTCCATGATGTCGTCATGCACGAGTGCGGCGGCGTGAAAAAGCTCAAGGGACGCTGCGGCGTCAATGACGCTCGTGAGATCGGGATGCTCATCAAGCTCGGCGAGCAGGTCGTCGGCGCGGACTGTGCCGGCAACGGCGTGCCATCCCCAATAACAGAACAGTGCACGGAACCGTTTTCCGCCGCTGAGGAGGTCGCGACTCGCGTCGGTGAACACCGATAGATCGTCGGCAATCGTGCCCAGTTGCGTAGCGCGCTCGTCGAGGAACTGCTCGAGACGAGCGTTAACTAGGTCGACTAACCGCATTCTCTCAGGCACTCGCCTAGCCTATCCAGGTGCGCGAGCCTACAATGAGGGCGCGGGCGAGCATTCACCCCGCATAGTCGTTGAAGGAGTCATCATGCCGCTGTCGGAGCACGAGCAGCGTCTCCTGGAAGAGATGGAGCGCAATCTCTATCAGAACGACGCCGATTTCGTGGCGACGGTTTCGGGTCGCCGGGGCAAGCCAAACTACCGCCTGATCGTCATCGGCGCACTGCTCGCCGTGGCCGGCGTCGCGGCCCTGGTGGCCGGCGTGATCGTTCGCCAGCCCGTCATTGGCGTGGTCGGTTTCGGACTCATGCTCGGTGGTGTGCTGATGGTGATCTCTCCTGGTCGTGGTGCTCAAGGCGGTTCGACCGCCGGTTCGACGTCGGGGCGTGCGACGCGCGCACCGCGCACTTCGTGGATGAGCACGATGACGGATCGCTGGGAGCGACGTCAGGACGAGCGCGGCGAGTAGCGCTCCACCCCCCTCCATTTCACGGGGTCGACCTTCGGGTCGGCCCCGTTTTTTGTGTGCTCAGCGGTCGCATACCCGTTTCTGCCCCCTTCTCATCTCCGATCCCTCCACCCGCCTCCTTCCCCCGTTACGGGCGTGAAGTCCCGGAAATCTGGGCTTCCAAAGTGGCGCAGAGCCACGTAAGAGGGATACATTGCTGTGGATCCTTTACTAAGTGGAGGAAAGTGGAGTAAAGTGGAGGTCATCACCTGATCTCGGGCCGGAGATGAGAGGGGGCCAGGTTGATGCTTCTCGGCACGCACACCCCCAAGCTCGACGACAAAGGGCGCATCATCCTTCCCGCCAAGTTCCGCAGTGATCTGGCCGGGGGAGTCGTGCTGACCCGCGGGCAAGAGCACTGCATCTATGTGTTCAGTAGCGCGACGTTTCAGCAGCAGCTCGAGAAGCTACGCATCGCGCCGCTGACGAGCAAGCAGGGCCGTGAGTTTCAACGCTTCTTCCTCTCGGGAGCGAGCGAGCAAGAGCCCGACTCGCAGCACCGCGTGATGATCCCCACGGTGCTGCGTGACTATGCAGGGCTCGACCGCGAGCTGACCGTGATCGGTGCCGGCGACCGTGCCGAAATCTGGTCCACCGAGGCCTGGAACTCCTACTACTCCGAGCGTGAAGACGCGTTCGCCAACACCGAGGAGGAGGTGATTCCCGGACTCTTTTGATCGCGTGATCCTGACTCCCAGCCGTGAGTCGCCCTGACGCACCTTCCCCGGTGACAGGTCGCACGGATGGGGATCAGGGCCCCGCGGCCGACCCGGACACAATGATGACCGCCACCCCTGCGCACATTCCCGTCATGCTCGAGCGCACGCTCGAACTTCTCGATCCCGCTCTGCGCGACGAGGGTGCCGTGCTGGTTGACGCGACGCTCGGGCTCGGAGGCCACGCTGAAGCCGCTCTCGAACGGCACCCAGGCCTGACGCTGGTCGGTCTGGACCGCGACACCGACGCTCTGTCCAAGGCAGGGGCCCGACTCGCCCGGTTCGGCGATCGCGCCAGACTTGTGCACACCGTCTACAGCGGCGTGCGCGAGGCGCTTGACGATCTCGGCATCGACCGCGCGACTGCCGTGTTGTTTGACCTGGGCGTGTCGTCGATGCAGCTTGACGAGGCCGAGCGCGGCTTCGCCTATTCGCAGGATGCCCCGCTCGACATGCGCATGGACCGCACGACGGGCATGACCGCAGCCACGGTGCTGGCCGAGTATCCCGAAGAGGAACTGCGACGCATTTTCTATGCCTACGGAGAAGAGAAGCTCGCGCCACGCTACGCCCGCAGCATCGTCAGGGCCCGCGCCGAGAGTCCCCTCGAACGCTCTTCGCAACTGGTTCAACTCATCATTGACGCGACGCCGCGCGCGGTGCAGCGGGCGGGCCATCCCGCAAAACGCGTGTTTCAGGCGCTCCGCATTGAGGTCAACGCCGAGCTCGCCGCGCTCGAGGCTGCTCTGCCGGCGGCATTGAATGCGCTGGCCGTCGGGGGGCGAATCGTCGTGCTCGCTTACCAGTCGCTCGAGGATCGCATCGTCAAGCGAGAACTTGCTGCGCGTTCTCGGTCGACGGCACCGGCCGGCCTGCCTGTCGAGCTGCCCGAGCACCGCCCCGAGTTTGCCCTGTTGGTGCGCGGTGCCGAGCAAGCTGGCGAGGCCGAGCGCGCCCGCAACCCCCGAGCTATCCCTGTGCGCCTTCGCGCGGCTGAACGACTGCGAGACGCCGCGTGAGCGCCGTGCCGTTCACTGCAGCCCCTCGTCCGCGCCGGGTTTCCCCCAGCCAGGGCCCCCTCGAGGTCGTCGCCACGCGCAGCCAGCGCCGAGCGCGACCTCGGGCAGCGTACGCGATAGCCACGGTGGCGGGAGTCTTCGCCATCCTGCTGACCCAACTACTGCTGAGCATCGTGCTCTCGGAGGGCGCCTACACGATCACCGCACTCGAGGCGCAGCGCATTGAGCTCGACCGAACGGCCCAAGTGCTCACCGAGCGACTCAACGTCTATGACTCGGCCCAAAACGTCGCGGCCAATGCCGAATCGCTTGGCATGGTTGTCAGCACCGTGAGCCCCGCATTCCTTCTGCTCTCCAATGGCTCCGTACAGGGCTCACCGACGCCGGCGGGGGCCGGCTCGGGCGTTCTCGACGGTCGGGGCGATCTCGTCGGCAATGTGCTGCTGGCCGACGTGCCCCTCGTGACCCCGACGGCGGCAGGGGGTGCATCGGCGGCCACTTCGGGCGTGCCTCCGACGCCGCTGTCGTCGGGGTCGCTACCGTCAGCCTCGAGTGCGGTGCCGTCATCGGGGGCGCTGCCCTCGCCCGTGACGCGCTAATCGAGCCGAAGGACGACCCCACATGGTGACCGCTGAGCGCCGCACGCGCCGCCGCCTCGCGGCGTGGATGCTCGTGCTCGCCATTGTGTTGTCGGCGTTCGTCGTGCGACTGGTCGACATTCAGGTCGTGCGCGCCGAGCAACTTTCTCAAGAGTCAGAGGCGCGGCGGTCGATTCCCATCACAATCCATGGTGCCCGCGGTGACATCGTTGATGCCCGCGATGTGGTGCTCGCTGATTCGGTCTTTCGCTATGACATCACTGTGTCGCCGCGCTTTGTGCGCGACTACACGCGCACCGATCAGGCGACAGGCGAACAGGTAACACGCCCGGTGGCCGAATCGCTTGCTGCCCTCGCCGCCATCGTTGGTGGCGATGCCACCGCGATGTTGGCTGAGATTCAGTCTCAGCTTGCCGTGGAACCAGAGGATGATCACGCGTACCTCGCCCGCGGGGTCACCCCCGACGTGTTCGAGCAGGTGCGCGCCCTCGGTGTCCCGTGGGTGTATTGGGAACGCATCCCCGCCCGCACCTACCCGAATGGTCAGATCGCCGGAAATTTGGTCGGTTTTCTCGGCACCGACGGGCCTCAGACGGGGCTCGAGTATCGCCTCAATGACTGCCTGCAGGCCGCCGACGGATCGGCAACCTACGAGCGCGGCGCCGACGGCGTTCGCTTGCCTGGCACCACGGTCGTGGCACAAGACGCGGTCGATGGGGGCACCCTGCACCTGACGATCGATGCCGACGTTCAGTGGTTCGCCCAACAGGCGATCGCCGAGCAGGCCACGGCAATCGGCGCAGAGTGGGCCACCGCGGTTGTTGTGCGCGTGGGGGATGGACACATCATCGCGGCCGCTGACTGGCCGACAGTCGACCCGAACAATGTCAACGGTACGGCCCCCGAGAACTTGGGGTCGAGGGTTTTCACTTGGCCGTACGAGCCAGGCTCGACGCTCAAGGCGGCCACCTTTGCCGCCCTGCTTGATTCGGGTGCCGCGACGCTTGCTGACCAGGTCATCGCGCCTCGCCGCTACAACACCATCGCCGGGTACCAGATCGGCGACGCGTGGGATCACGGCGACCTGCGCTACACGACCGCCGGTGTCCTCACGAATTCGTCGAATACGGGCACAGCGGTGCTGAGCGAGCGTCTCTCGCTGCAGCAGAGGCACGACTACTTGACCGGGTTCGGCTTTGGAACCGCGACCGCCGTCGATTTTCTCGGTGAAGAGCCCGGGTACGTCAGTGAGGTCGACGCGATCGACGGACACACCGCCGTTACGCAGATGTTCGGCCAGGGCATGACAGCAACAAGTGCGCAAGTGGCGAGCCTCTATCAGGCTCTCGCGAACGACGGTGTGCGCGCGCCTCTCACCCTCGTGACCGGGTGCGAGCATGAGGATGGCACTGTCACCAACCTGCCACCGACCGAGGGCGAACAAGTCGTCAGCGTATCGGCTGCGCGTGACGTCATCACGACCCTCGAGAACGTCGTAACCCAGGGCTTCCTCTCGCGGCAACTCACCATCCCTGGCTACCGCGTGGCAGCCAAGACCGGTACCGCCGAGGTATCCGAGAACGGCGCGTATGGCAACCAGCGTATTGTGACGGTCGCTGGTACGGCCCCCGCCGACGACCCGAAGTTCGTGGTCGTCGTGACCTATGGCAAGCCCGATACGATGAAGACGTCTGCCGCCGCCGCGCCCACCTTCCGGTCGATCATGACTCAGGTGCTGAAGACCTTCCGGGTACCCCCGTCGACGGCGCCGGCACCAAGTATCCCGTTGACCTGGTAAGAGGTCGGACCAGAAAGATCGAGGTTGCGTTGTCTCGCATTCCCCCCGTCTTGCGACCCGAGCATCCCGAGCCCCGACCGCTCGCCGGACTCATTGAGGCTTTTCGCCTTGAGCACCACGGGGTTGCCGAGGGCGTCGTCCTCACGGGGGTGACACTGTCGACAGGCGACCTGCGGTCAGGTGACCTGTTCGTGGGTTTGCGCGGTGCGAACCGCCACGGAGCAGAGTTCGCAAGCGACGCAGCCGCAGCGGGCGCGGTGGCCGTCTTGACCGACCGCGAAGGACTCCTGGTCGCCGAGCAGTCCGGACTACCGGTCGTGGTCGTCGATGACCCACGCTCGTCGCTCGGTGAGATCTCGGCATGGGTTTATCGAACGCGCGAGCATCCGCCGCTTATGCTCGGCGTCACCGGGACGAACGGCAAGACCTCGACGGCATACTTGCTCGAGGGCATCCTGCGCCAACTGGGCCTCGTCACCGGACTCAGCTCAACCGCCGAGCGCCACATCGGCGAACTCACGGTCGTCAGCCGCTTGACCACCCCCGAGGCGAGTGAGATGCACGCCCTATTAGCCCGCATGCGCGAGGCCGGAGTCGAGGCTGTGGCCGTCGAGGTCAGCGCGCAGGCGCTCAGCCGTCACCGTGTTGATGGTCTGCTGTTCGACGTGGTCGGCTTCACCAATCTCACGCACGATCACCTCGACGACTACGCCGACATGGACGAGTACTTCGCGGCAAAGGTGCCACTGTTTTTCGAGGATCGGGGACGACGCGGGGTCGTGTCGCTTGATTCGCCGTACGGGGCGCGAGTGGTGGATGCGGCGCGTATCCCAGTCGTCACGATTGCCTCGCGCCCCCACGTCGCGGCCGACTGGCGCGTCGAGATCACCGACGAGCACCCGGCCCACACCGGGTTTCGGCTCGTAGGCCCCGAAGAACAGTCGATTGAGACTCGGGTGCCGCTCATCGGCGGGCACATGGCCGCCAACGCCGGACTCGCGATCGTCATGCTCGTCGAGTCGGGTATCGCGCTCGACACGATCGCCGCGGCGCTCGCCACTGCGGGCGTTAACGCGTATCTGCCGGGTCGCACGGAGCGCGTCTCGGGTGATAGCGGGCCGAGCGTCTACGTAGACTTCGGCCACAGTGCCGACGCTTTCGAAAACACTCTGGCTGCCGTTCGGGGATTTACGAGCGGACGCACAATTATGGTTTTTGGGGCTGATGGTGACCGCGACGCGACGAAGCGGCACGAGATGGCTCGCGTGGCGGCCGAGGGGTGCGATGTGCTCGTTATTACCGACCACCATCCGCGATTCGAAGATCCGGCCTCGATCAGGGCCACGCTGCTCGAAGGCGCAGCTCTTGCGTCGAATTCACCCGAAATCCACGAGGTGAGTCCGCCCGAGAAGGCCATCCGGGTTGCAGTCAATCTCGCGCGGCAGGGTGACTCCATCCTCTGGGCGGGCCCCGGCCATCAGGACTACCGAGACATTCGCGGTGTGCGCACCGACTATTCGGCACGCGACGAGGCCCGAGCGGCCTTGCGCGAAGCGGGCTGGTAACGCGATGATGCCCTCCACGATCGTTGTTGACGACGTCGTGTACCGCCTCGAGGGTTCGCTCGTTCTCGTGCGCGTTAATGACCATCAGGTCGAACTACAGCTCGACGCGGTGGGGCAGGTGTCCGTCGACGCCGCCCTCGCCCTCATCGACGAGCGGCTCGGGGCTGGCGAGACCCTGGCCACGGCAGTCGAGGCCATTTCGCGAAGCATCACCGACATTCCCGGGCGCACGGCACGACGTGAACTGTCCAACGGCGCCCTGCTACTCGACGACACCGGCTCGAGCACGGCGCTGGAGGTGCGCGCAGCACTGCGTGTGCTCGCCGATCTTGCGCGCGGTCGTGCGCGCTCATTTGCCGTGCTCGGCGAGCTCGAATCCGAGCCCGCCGACTGGTTCGACGATCACGACGCTCTCGGGCGCATTGTGGTGCGGCTCGACATCGGCCAGCTGATTGTGGTGGCAGAGGGCGCCCGCCACATTCACAACGCTGCGGGGCTTGAAGGCTCGTGGGACGGAGAGTCGATCCTCGTCGACACACTTGAGCAGGCATACGATGTGCTGCGTGCGCAGGTCCATGAAGGGGATGTGGTTTTGGTGAGCGCCGCATCCCGAACCCCTCTCGACCGCCTGGTCGCTCGACTCGTCGAGGCTGAGCAATGATCGCGCTGATGCTCGCTGGAGCGTTCTCGCTGGCGTTCACGCTGTTGCTGACGCCTTTGTTTATCCGGCTCTTCAACCGCCTCGAGTGGGGCCAATTCATTCGCGACGACGGCCCGCAGTCGCATCACACAAAGCGCGGAACGCCGACCATGGGCGGCATCGTCTTCATTCTGGGGTCAGTGCTCGGCTACTTCTTTGGTCACGTCGTCAGCGGCGAACCAATCACTTTCAGCGCATTGCTTGTGCTGCTTCTCATGGTGGGGCTCGGACTGATCGGGTTCATTGACGACTTCACCAAGACGCGCAAGCAGCGCAGCCTGGGGCTGGGGGGCTGGGCCAAGATCGCCGGCCAGGCAGTCGTTGCCACGGTGTTTGCCGTGCTCGCGCTGTCGTTCCCCGACGAGAACGGCGAGACGCCTGCGTCAACGATGATCTCCGCAGTGCGCGACATCCACTGGCTCGATCTGGCGATCGCTGGCTCGATCGGCGCAGTAATTCTCTTCGCGATCTGGGTCAACGTGATCGTCGTGAGCACGTCGAACGCCGTCAATGTGGCTGACGGTCTCGACGGACTCGCGACGGGAGCCTCGATCCTCTCCATCGCTGCGTATATCTTCATTGCCTTCTGGCAGTTCAACCAGTCGTGCTTCAACGACTTGATCGACCGGGACAACGTCTACCGGTGCTACGAGGTTCGTGACTCGCTGGATCTCGCCATCGTCGCAGCGGCCATCGCGGCAAGCCTCATCGGGTTTCTCTGGTGGAACACCTCGCCCGCCCAGATCTTCATGGGTGATACCGGCTCGCTCGCCATCGGCGGTGCTCTCGCTGCGCTCGCCATCCTGACCCGCACCGAACTACTACTCGTGCTCATCGGCGGGCTGTTCCTCATCGTCACGGGCTCGGTGATTCTGCAGCGGGCCTACTTCAAGATCACTAAAGGCAAACGCATCTTCTTAATGAGTCCGTTGCACCACCACTTCGAGCTGAAGGGCTGGGCAGAGGTCACCGTCGTTGTGCGATTCTGGCTCATCGGCGGCCTGTTCGTGGCCGTTGGCGTCGGCCTGTTCTACCTCGAATGGGTCAGCCAGTAGCCGTGGGGCGCCCAGACGATTTGCAGAGTTGGCACGACGACTGGTCTGGCTTGCGTGTGCTCGTGCTGGGGCTCGGCGTCACCGGTTTCGCCGTCGCCGACACTCTCGCCGAACTGGAATCACGTGTGCTCGTCGCAGCGCACCGGCCCGACGACGATCGAGCGCGCATCCTGACCGTGATCGGTGTCGACCTCATCGAACTCGAATCGGGCGAGCAGGTGCCCGCCGCTTGTGACGAGTTCGATCCCGAACTCGTCATTGTCTCGCCGGGTTTCCGCCCAGAGCATCCGCTCGTGGTGTGGGCCCAAGAGCGCGGTATCCCGGTGTGGGGCGACATCGAGCTGGCCTGGCGCGTGCGCGACAAGGTGGCGCCGCCCGCCGAGTGGGTGCTGATCACGGGCACTAACGGCAAGACCACCACAACCCAACTGGCCGCGACCATGCTGCAAGAAGATGGTCGTCGAGTCGCGCCGTGCGGCAACATCGGCGTGCCCGTGCTCGATGCCGTGCGCGATCCGGCCGGGTTCGATGTACTGGTAGTCGAACTCTCGAGTTTTCAGCTGCATTGGATGCCCGAATCGGGCCCCGGCGCGGTGCTCCCGCTCGCGAGCGTGTGCCTGAACCTTGCCGAAGACCACTACGACTGGCACGGAAGTGCTGAGGGGTACGCCGTCGCGAAGTCCAAGGTGTATGCGCACACCCGGGTCGCGTGTATCTATAACCTCGGCGACGCCGCCACGATGCGCATGGTCGAAGAGGCCGAGGTGCAGGAGGGCTGTCGGGCGATCGGGTTCGGGGCAACCGTGCCCGGGCCCAGCGACGTCGGCGTGGTCGACAACCTGATCGTCGACCGCGCCTTTCTCGATGAGCGCCGTACGGCCGCCCTCGAGCTCGCCGAGCTCGCGGATGTCGCGGCCGCGGGTCTCGCGACCCCGCACGGCCTCGCAAATACTCTCGCCGCCGCGGCCCTGGCGCGCGCAGTTGGTGTCGCCCCTGCATCAGTGCGCGATGCGCTGCGGCGCTTTCGCGTCGACGCGCACCGCACCGAGCTCGTCGCGGTCAATGCCGACATCGCGTGGGTCGACGACTCTAAGGCCACGAATCCACACGCGGCAGCGTCGGCGTTGAGCGCCTACCGCTCAGTGGTCTGGATCGTTGGCGGGCTGCTCAAGGGTGTCGACCTGGCGCCGCTCGTTTCAACGCACCGCGATCGGCTGCGGGCCGCCATCATCATCGGTGTCGAACGGGATGCTGTGCGCGCGGCGTTCGCGCGACACGCGCCCGCGCTGCCGCTGTTCGAGGTCGACCACGACGAGACTGATCGGGTGATGCCTGCCGCGGTGCGGTTGGCCGCCGACGTGGCGCAGGGTGGTGACACCGTGCTCCTCGCTCCGGCCGCGGCGTCCATGGATCAGTTCGTCGACTACGCCGACCGCGGTGACCGCTTTGCCACCGCGGTGCGGCAACACCTGGAGGGGGAGTCTCATGACGACGGTCCGTCCTCCGCGGGGGCGCCCCGGGCCTGAAGCCGCTCCGGCACCGCGTACGCCGCCTGCCGTAGTAGTCGCGGTTCGCCGTCTGTTCGGCGTCGAGCACCCCGATGCCATGATCGTCGTGGGCACGGTGATTTTTCTCGTGTTGTTCGGGCTCGTGATGGTGCTGTCGTCATCGGCGGTGACCTCTGCGCAGAACAACGAGGGTGACTTCTTCGCCGTCTTTCTGAGGCAAGGGCTGTTCGCGCTCATCGGCATCCCGCTCATGCTCACGATCGCGCGGTTGCCCGCGAGAGTCTGGCGGCGCTGGTCGCGGCACGCCGTCATGCTGGGCCTTGTCTTACAACTACTGGTGTTCACGGGTCTCGGGTACGACTATGGCGGAAACCAGAATTGGATCTCGCTCGGCGGCTTCACCGCCCAGCCTTCCGAGTTTCTCAAGCTGGCGCTTGTGGTGTGGCTCGCCACCGTGCTCGCCGACCGAGCCAACGCGTTCACCGACTGGCGCAGCGTCGTGATCCCCGCTGTGCCCGTATCAGCGCTGGCCGTCATCATGGTGCTCGCGGGCCAAGACCTCGGCACGGCATCCATCATGATCGCGATCGTGCTCGCCGCTCTGTTTTTTGCCGGAGCGCCCTTGCGATACCTGATCGGAATGATGGGCGTCGTTGCCCTGGGCGCAGTGCTGTTCGCCCTCACCTCGATCTCGCGCTCGAACCGCATCGACGTCTGGCTCAATGGCTGCGCGCCCGAAGACTACGAGTTCACCTGCTGGCAGTCGGTGCACGCTCTCTGGGCCCTCGGCTCTGGTGGCGTGTTCGGCGTGGGGCTCGGCAACTCCGCGACCAAGTGGCGCTGGTTGCCGCACGCCGAGAGCGACTTCATCTTCGCGATCATCGGAGAAGAGCTGGGCCTCATCGGTGCGCTCGTGGTCCTCGTGCTCTTCGCCGTGCTCGCCGTCGGGCTCGTGCGCCTCGTGCGCGCCCACGAAAATCCGTTCCATCGTGTCGCCACCGGCGCGATCATGGTGTGGATCATCGGCCAAGCACTCGTCAATATTGCTGTCGTGCTGGGCATGTTGCCGGTGCTCGGCGTGCCGCTGCCGTTCATCTCAGCGGGAGGCTCGGCTCTCGTTTCGTCGCTACTCGCGATCGGGGTAGTGCTGTCGCTCGCGCGCGACCTTCCTGTTCCCGTACGGCCTTCGCCGGTCGCGGTATCGCGAGCACCATGACAACGGCGCTGCTCGCCGGCGGCGGCACCGCTGGCCACGTCAACCCCTTGTTGGCCCTCGCCGACCATTGGCGGCGGGTCGAGCCAGAGATCGAGCTACTCGTTCTTGGCACCGCGGAGGGTCTCGAAGCGCGACTGGTGCCCGATCGCGGGTACGAGCTTCTGACGATTCCCCGCGTGCCGTTTCCCCGGCGGCCGAATCGGGCAGCCTTCGGGTTTCCCGGTCGTTTTCGCGACGCCGTCCGGCGCACGCGGACGATCATTCGCGATCGTGGGGTCGATATCGTGGTTGGTTTCGGCGGGTACGCGTCGGCCCCGGCCTATGTCGCGGCCCGTCTCGAGCACATCCCGATGGTCGCGCATGAGGCAAACGCGCGTCCCGGTATTGCCAACCGCCTTGCGGTGTGGCTGGGAGGACGCGCTGCGATCACCTTCGCGGGCACACCGTTACGCCGCTCTCGCCTGGTGGGCATGCCCCTGCGGCCCGAAATCGCCGCACTCAACCGACCGGTTGCCCGTGCCGACGCTGTCCGCGAGCTCGGGTTAGAGGCGCACAGACCTGTACTGCTCGTTACCGGCGGTTCGACCGGCGCTCAACGACTGAACGAAACGATGACAGCATCGGCCGCACGCGTGCTCGGCACCGGTTGGCAGGTTCTGCACATCACCGGGAGCGGGCGTGGAGGGGAGGACCCGGGCCTCGCGGGGTACCACACCATGGCCTATTGCGACCGGATGGAGCTCGCATTCGCCGCCGCAGACCTCGCGCTATGCCGTGCGGGTTCGGCCACCGTGAGTGAACTCGCTGCTCTGGGGCTGCCCGCGGTGCTCGTTCCCTATGCGGCGGGCAATGGCGAGCAGCGACTCAATGCCCGCGAACTCGTGGCTGCTGGCGGCGCGGTGCTGGTCGCGGATGCGGAGCTGACCCCGCAATGGGTCACCCGCGAGCTCGTGCCACTGATGGGCCGGCGCGCCGAGATCGCCCGTATGGCAGCAGCCGCCCAGTCGGTAGGGCGGCGCGACGCCGACGTCGCACTACTCGCTCTCGTGCGCGAGGCTTTGGCCGACGCGACCGGCCTAGGCTAAACGACGATGATCAAGCCCGATCCCACCCTCATCCTTCCCGACACGCTCGGCCGACTGCACTTCGTCGGCATTGGCGGTAGCGGTATGAGCGGCATCGCCCGCATGTTCCGCGCTCGGGGGTATGCCGTGACGGGCAGTGATCGCTCCGACTCTGTGGCCATCCAGTCGCTACGCGAGCTGGGTATTCCCGTGAGCATCGGCCACGATGCCTCCCACGTGGGCGAGGCCGACACGCTCGTCGTGACGGGCGCGCTCTGGACCAACAACCCCGAGTATCAAGAGGCGCTCCGGCGCGGGCTGCCCGTGTTGCACCGTTCTCAAGCGCTTGCGTGGCTCGTACGGGGAGAGCGATTGGTCGCGGTAGCGGGTGCGCACGGCAAGTCGACGTCGACCGGGATGCTCGTCTCGGCCCTGCGCGCCCTCAACCTCGACCCCTCTTTCGTCAACGGCGCGGTCATCCAGGGCACCGGCACCAGTGCGGACTGGGGAACGGGTGATCTCTTCGTCGTCGAGGCCGACGAGTCAGACGGGTCTTTCTTGCTCTATGACGTGGCCGTCGCGCTCATCACCAACATCGATACCGATCATCTGGACCACTATGGCGATGAGGCCTCACTCGAGGGTGCGTTCGAGACCTTTGCCGCAGTCGCTCGTGAGTTGCTGGTGCTCTCGGCGGACGACCCCGCAACCCGTCGCCTCGGCGAGCAACGACGGGCTCTGAAAGCCGCTGTTCCCGTACTCACCTTTGGTGAATCGGCTGACGCCGACGTGCGACTCGTGGCGATCAGCGAGTCGGGACCCATTCGATACCGCATGGCGATTCACGGCGAGGAGTTCTCGGGCGAACTCGCCATCCCCGGTCGTCACAACGCACTCAACGCCGCCGGTATCGTCGCCGTGCTCGTCGGGCTCGGAATCGCGCCGGGGGAGGCCGTGGCGGCCCTGGACGGATTCGCGGGCACTCAGCGACGCTTCGAGGCGCACGGCCTGGCCGACGGGGTGCGTCTCTACGACGACTATGCGCACCACCCGACGGAGGTCGCCGCTGCACTTCAGACGGCCCGCTCGGTCGTGGGCGAGGGCCGCGTGATCGCGATTCACCAACCGCACCTGTATAGCCGTACCCAGGCCATGGCGGGCGAGTTCGCCGCGGTGTATGAGCACGACGCCGACCACACGATCGTGCTCGACGTCTACGGCGCACGCGAAGACCCGATTCCGGGGGTGACGGGCGCGCTCGTCGTCGAGCGTTTCGCGGATGCGAGCCTTGTCGATTACCGCCCCGACTGGCAGGGGGCCGCTGACCGTGTCGCCGAGATTGCGCGCCCCGGAGACATCGTCATGACGCTCAGTTGCGGCGACGTGTACCGCATCCTCCCTCAGGTGCGTGCGTCGCTCGAAGCGCGGGAGAAGAAACAGTGAAGCGGCCCGAGGGGTTTGGTCACGAGCCGCCGACGGCGCCCCCGACCGTAGGGCGGGGCGCCGCATCTGGCTCGGCGAGATCAAGCGCACCTGCTCGAGCTCCGCGCGCGCCGCGGGCACCGCGAACCATTCGACCGGCTCCAGCCCCGTCGATGACGCCGCCCCCTGCGCGGGCCGCCGTTAGCCCCGCTCGTCCGCCCTCCCGCTCGCCAGCTCGCACGACAGCGCCTCCGACAGCCTCCGCGGGGGCCCGATTGTCTGCAGACACCTCGGCGCGCGACGCCGCACGCGCGCGCCGTCGCGAAGAGCGTGCAGAGGTCCGCCGCTTCACGCGACGCTCGAGGCACCGACGCCTGCTGGCTACGGGAGTGGCTACGACGGTCGTCGCCCTCGTCGGGGGCGTCGCGGTGGTGACCCTGTCACCGCTCATGGCGCTCGACACGATTGATGTCGTCGGCACGAACAGGCTTGACTCCGTGAACGTGAGTGAAGCCCTCGACGACCACCTCGGCACACCCCTCGCATTGCTCGACGAGAGCGCGATCCGAGACGATCTTGCGGCGTTTCCGCTGATTCGGTCGTACTCGACCGAGGTGGTTCCACCCCACACGCTCGTGGTGCGCATCGTCGAACGGGCTCCGGTCGGCGCCATCGAGCGCGGCGCGGTGGTCGATCTCGTCGATGCCGCGGGGGTCGTGGTCGAGACCTCTGCGCAGCGACCCGAAGGCATTCCGGTGATCGCGGCAGCGAGTGCTGACGCCACGTCACTCGCGTTTCGCAGCGTATCCGCCGTGCTGACGGCGTTACCGGCGGGGCTCCGCGCGCAGGTCGACGCGATCAGCGCCTCGACGCGCGACGATGTGACCTTCACGATGACAGGCGTGGGGCACCGCGTGGTGTGGGGCAGCGCCGAACGATCAGAATTCAAGGCTCGCGTTCTTGAGGCTGCCATCGCTGCGACCAGCCAGGGCTCTGCCTGGGAGTACGACGTCTCGGCCCCCGAAAGCCTCGTGGTTCGCGAACTCTGAGGGCTATTGTGCCGCGCATTCAGTTCTCCGCGGGCAGGGGATTCGCGACACGCGGCGCGCCTGTGGCGTGCGCGCTATACGGAGCCTTACCGTCGAGTCCAGCAGTACATACTGAGCATAACTTTGGCCCTCTACCTGAGGGTGAAGGTTGAGCGGAAGGCCTCGACGTGACCTCGAACCAGAACTATCTCGCCGTGATCAAGGTCGTCGGCATCGGCGGCGGCGGCGTGAACGCCGTGAATCGCATGATCGAGCTGGGTCTGCGGGGTGTGGAGTTCATCGCCATCAACACCGACGCTCAGGCGCTGCTCATGAGTGACGCCGACGTGAAACTCGACGTCGGTCGCGAGCTCACCCGCGGCCTCGGCGCCGGAGCCGACCCCGAAGTGGGTCGCCGTGCCACGGAGGACCACGCGGAAGAGATCGAAGAAGCACTCGCGGGAGCTGACATGGTCTTCGTTACCGCAGGTGAAGGCGGTGGTACCGGCACTGGCGGTGCCCCCGTCGTTGCCCGCATCGCCAAGTCGATCGGAGCACTCACGATCGGAGTCGTCACCAAACCCTTCGGGTTCGAGGGCAAGCGGCGTCAGGCTCAGGCAGACCTCGGCGTCTCGCAGCTCAAAGACGAGGTCGACACTCTCATTGTGGTACCCAACGATCGGCTACTCGAGATCTCCGATCGCGGCATTTCGATGTTGGAGGCGTTCGCCACGGCCGACCAGGTTCTGTTGGCAGGCGTGCAGGGCATCACCGATCTCATCACCACGCCCGGGCTCATCAACCTCGACTTTGCCGACGTAAAGAGCGTCATGCAGGGTGCCGGATCCGCTCTCATGGGCATCGGTTCAGCCCGCGGGGCTGATCGCGCCATCAAGGCCGCCGAACTCGCGGTAGCAAGCCCCTTGCTAGAGGCGAGCATCGACGGCGCGCACGGCGTGCTGATCTCGATTCAGGGCGGTTCGAACCTGGGCATTTTCGAGATCAACGATGCGGCCAAGCTCGTGCAAGAAGCTGTGCATCCCGAGGCCAACATCATCTTTGGCGCCGTCATCGATGACACGCTGGGCGATGAGGTGCGGGTGACCGTCATCGCCGCGGGTTTTGACGGCGGAGAACCTACCGTGGTGCGTCGCGACCGCCGGAGCAGCTATCAATCTGCCAGCGGCTCCGCAACGGCATCGACCGCCGTGGCGACTGCGACGGCGGAGGCCCCCCTTGGCGAACGTGAACTCGGCGAGCGCGCCTGGGGTGACGACGCAGGGCTCGCCGCTACTGCGCCGATCGACCCGCTCGAAGTCGATGACGACGGCGATCTCGACATTCCCGACTTCCTGCGCTGACGTGGCGACCAGTTCCGAGCCTGCTGCGAGCGATGGCCTTGCGGCTCGGCACGCGGCCGTGGAGGCGGGTGTCGCTGAGGCCTGCCGGACCTCGGGGCGGACGCGTGACGAGGTCACGCTCATCGTGGTGACCAAGTTCCACCCCGCATCCCTCATCCGCGAACTCCTTGAGCTTGGCGTGCACGATGTGGGCGAGAACCGGCATCAGGACGCCGCACCGAAGGCCGCTGAGCTTGCTGACCTGCCCCTGACCTGGCACTTCGTCGGTCAGCTACAGTCAAACAAGGCCCGCGCGGTTGCCGAATACGCCCGCGTCATCCACTCTGTCGATCGAGACTCGCTCGTGATGGCGCTTGCGCGTGCCGAGCGGCCCCTTGACGTGTTCCTTGAGGTGAACCTCACCTCCGACCCCGGTCGCGGGGGAGTGCAGCCGGATGCGCTGCCGCCCCTTGCTGAACGTGTGCTCGAGCATCCGTCACTCACTCTGCGCGGTGTGATGGCGGTCGCGCCGATTGATGAGGATGCCCGCGCCGCATTCGCTCGCCTGAGCGGGATCTCTGAGCACCTGCGCACGATCGCCCCCGGGGCCACGGCCATCTCGGCTGGCATGTCGAATGACTACGCCGAGGCGATCGCGGAGGGCGCGACACACCTCCGCATCGGCACAGCAATCACCGGAAAACGACCTGATCGGCCCTAACCTGGCCATTGCCACGACCGGTGAGGACGACGACATGAACAATCCGCTGCGCAAGACCATGGTGTATCTCGGCCTCGCCGATGAAGAGCTGGAGTACGACCACCGCCAGGTGGCCCCCGCCGCTGTTGCCATGACCGCCCCGGCCGCCCAGCGCGCGCCGGTCACCCCGTTGCGACGCGCGACTCCGGCCCGTCAAGGTGCACCGAGCGATATGAACGAGATCCTCACTGTGCACCCCCGCGCCTACAAAGACGCGCAGGTGATCGCCGAGAGTTTCCGCGAGGGTATCCCGGTGATCATCAACCTGTCGCAGATGTCTGAAAGCGAGGCCCGTCGACTCGTCGACTTCGCCAGTGGACTTTCACAGGGCCTCTACGGGCGCATCGAACGTGTGACGAGCAAGGTATTCCTGCTCTCGCCGGCCCATGTGGCCACGAGCGGCGACCCGGCCGACATCGAGCCTGATGTCGACGCATCGTTCCTGCCTCGCGACTAGCGAGCTGCGCATCGTCTCACAGCAGAACCTGAGAGACTAAAGGCGTGACGCTCGTCTTCTCGATCATCCTGTCAGTCATCTACGTGGCTCTGTTGATCGTCTTCATCGCCATGTGGGTGCGGTTCGTCTTCGACTGGGTGCAGGTACTCAATCCGGCCTTTCGCCCCCGCGGGGTCGTTGTCTTGCTTGCCGAATCGAGCTACACGATCACCGATCCACCACTCAAGGCGGTTCGACGTGTCATCCCTCCGCTCCAGCTCGGGTCAATCCGCCTCGATCTGGCGTGGACCATTGTGCTCATCGTTCTGCTGATCCTGATGTCGCTCGTGGGCGGCCGATAGTATCGCTGCTCCTGGCCACCGTGTGGGCCGCCGATGTACGCTGGTGGACACCGATGTGACGCATGTGACATCTTGTTGCTAGCGTTACCCCATCGTTATTCATCCGCTCCAGAAAGTCTCGAGGTGACGCGCATGGCTCTCACGCCCGAAGATGTCGTCAATAAGCGTTTCCAGTCGACCAAGTTCCGCGAGGGCTACGACCAAGATGAGGTCGACGACTTCCTTGACGAGATCGTCGTCGAGTTGCGTCGTCTCAACCAGGAGAACGACGAGTTACGTCAGCGGCTCGTAGCTGCTGACGCTCGCATCGCTGAGCTGCAACGCGGCGGCGCCGTTGCTGCCGCGCCTGCCATGGTTGCGGCTCCCGTTGCGCTGGCTCCCTCGCCGTTCCCGGTGCCTGAGTCGCCCGCACAGGGCGTGGGCGAGGCGAGTGCCGACACCAATAACCTGTTGCAGCTTGCTCGTCGACTGCACGAAGAACACGTGCGCGAGGGCGTTGCGAAGAAAGAGCAGCTCATTGCTGAGGGCCAAGCCGAGGCCTCCCGCATCGTCACCGAAGCGACGAACGCGCAGCAGGGCCAGCTCCGTGCTCTCGAGCAAGAGCGGGCGGCGCTCCAGAAGGGCGTCGACGAATTGCGCACCTTCGAGCGCGAGTACCGCCAGCAACTTCGCACCTACATTCAGGGTCAGCTGACCGAGCTTGAGGGAACCGCTCAGCCGGCAGCGGCCCCCGCCTCCGCCGTGACGGTCGGTTCTGCTCCCGTCTATGGCTCTGCTCCCTCCTTTGGGGCCGAACAGGCGTATCCGGGCTCGGCGCCGACGTACTCAGATCCGGCGCCGGCTCAGGGCTACCCAGCACCGCAGACCCCGCCGCCCGGTCAGTTCCCGGGCTACGGTTCCTGAGCGGCACAATCCGCACGCAGCGGCAGGGAGCGCGACGGTGACCGAGTCGCGCTCCCTTCCCATTCCCCCAGGCCGAGCGGGCGAGCGGGTAGACGTCGCTCTCGCGACGCTGCTGGGGTTCTCCCGAACGCAGGCTGCCGAGATCGCCGATGCGGGAGGCGTCACTCTTGATGGCCGCGTCGTCGGGAAGGCCGACCGTGTCTCGGCCGATGCCTGGCTTGAGGTGACCTGGCAACCTCGGCGCCAAGCACGTATCGAGCCGATCGCCGTTGACGACTTGGGGATCGTTCACGACGATGACGACCTCGTGGTTGTCGACAAGCCAGCCGGTGTCGCGGCGCACCCGTCGGTGGGGTGGGAGGGGCCGACGGTCATTGGCGCACTGGCCGCGGCTGGGTATGCGATCGCGACGTCGGGGCCGCCGGAGCGAGCAGGCGTCGTGCACCGGCTCGACGCTGGCACCAGCGGATTGATGGTGGTAGCAAAGTCGGAGTCGGCCTATCGCGAACTGAAGCGCCAGTTTCACGACAGAGAGGTCGAGAAGATTTACCACGCGGTGGTTCAGGGGCATCCCGACCCGCTGTCGGGAACGATCGACGCGCCGATCGGCCGGCATCCCGGAAGCTCCTGGAAGTTCGCCGTCGTCGCGGGAGGCAAGTCGTCAGTGACCCACTACGACACAATCGAGGCCTTCCCGGCTGCCTCGCTGCTCGAGATCCATCTCGAGACAGGGCGCACCCACCAGATCCGCGTGCACATGGCTGCGCAACGACACCCCTGCGTGGGCGACGCGATGTACGGCGCCGACCCGAGCCTGAGCGCTCGGCTCGGTCTCGAGCGGCAGTGGTTGCACGCGATGCGGCTCGCCTTCCGGCATCCGGGCACAGGGGAGTGGAGCGAGTATTCATCGCGCTACCCACCCGATCTACAGCACGCACTTGACGTGCTGCGGGGTGCGTGACGCGCCCGCCTGCGACGCAAGAGTGGTCGGGCCACACGACCTAGACTGAGGGTCCAGATTGACCAGTCGGAGGGCCCCGTGACCACTCGAGCAGACTCGTTCGTACACCTCCATGTGCACAGCGAGTACTCGATGCTGGACGGTGCCGCCCGCGTCAAGCCCCTCATCACTGAGGCCGTCGCCCAGGGTATGCCCGCGATTGCGATCACCGACCACGGCAACATGTTCGGCGCTTTCGACTTCTGGAAGACCGCAACTGAGGCGGGTATCAAGCCCATCATCGGTATCGAGGCATACCTCACGCCCGGCACACATCGCACCGACAAGACGCGCGTCAAGTGGGGTGTGGGGGGCGAAGACGACGTCTCCGGGGCGGGCGCGTACACACACCTCACCATGCTCGCAGCCTCGACTACGGGCATGCACAATCTGTTCCGCATGTCGTCGCTGGCGTCGATCGAGGGCTACTACTTCAAGCCGCGCATGGATCGCGAACTGCTCAGCCGCTACGCGGAAGGCGTCATCGCGACGACGGGATGTGTGAGCGGCGAGGTGCAAACGCGCCTGCGACTCGGCGAGTATGACAAGGCGCGTGAGGCAGCTGCCGAGTTCCGCGACATCTTTGGTGCTGAGAACTACTTCGTCGAAATCATGGACCACGGCCTCGGCATTGAGCGTCGCGCGATGACCGACCTGATTCGCCTCGCGAAAGACCTCGGGTTACCGCTCGTGGCGACGAACGACCTGCACTACACGCACGCCGCCGACGCTGGCTCACACGCGGCACTGTTGTGCGTGCAGTCGGGCAGCACTCTCGATGACCCCAACCGGTTCAAGTTCGACACTGACGAGTTTTACCTCAAGACGCCAGCGCAGATGCGGCAGCTCTTTCGCGACTACCCCGAGGCCTGCGACAACACTCTGCTCATCGCCGAGCGTGCTGAGGTCGCTTTCAACACCCGGGCGAACTACATGCCGCACTACCCGGTGCCGCAGGGCGAGACTGAGAACAGCGTGTTCACTCAAGAAGTCGAGCGAGGTTTGGCGGTGCGGTATCCGGGCGGGGTTCCGGATGCTGTGCGCGCGCGCGCCGAGTACGAGATCGGCGTCATCACGCAGATGGGCTTTTCGGGCTACTTCTTGGTCGTGGCCGACTTCATCAACTGGTCTAAGAACAACGGCATCCGGGTCGGCCCTGGTCGTGGCTCGGGTGCGGGCTCGATGGCGGCGTATGCCATGCGCATCACCGATCTTGACCCGCTCGAGCACGGCCTCATCTTTGAGCGTTTTCTCAATCCCGACCGCGTCTCGATGCCCGACTTCGATGTTGACTTTGACGACCGTCGTCGCGGCGAGGTTATTCGGTATGTGACGGAGAAGTACGGCGACGAGCGCGTGGCCCAGATCGTGACCTACGGCACGATCAAGGCAAAGCAGGCACTTAAAGACAGCTCTCGTGTGCTCGGATTCCCCTTCGGCATGGGCGAAAGGCTCACCAAGGCGATGCCGGCAGCGGTGATGGGCAAAGACATGCCATTGTCGGGCATCCATGACACGACGCACGAGCGCTACAAAGAAGCCGCCGACCTTCGTGCTCTCATCGAGGTCGACGCCGAGGCGCGCACAGTGTTCGACACTGCCCTCGGGCTCGAAAACCTCAAGCGCCAGTGGGGAGTGCACGCGGCCGGCGTGATCATGTCGAGCGAGCCACTCATCGACATCATCCCGATCATGAAGCGCGAGCAAGACGGTCAAATCGTCACGCAATTTGACTTTCCGGCCTCTGAGGCGCTCGGCCTTGTCAAGATGGACTTTTTGGGGCTGCGCAACCTCACGATCATCGACGACGCGCTCGACAACATCGAGGCTAATCGCGGCACGCGGCTCGTTCTCGAAGACCTGACCCTCGACGACCCGGCCGCGTATGAGTTGCTTGGCCGTGGAGACACCTTGGGGGTTTTCCAGCTTGACGGCGGGCCAATGCGCTCGCTATTGCGCATGATGAAGCCCGACAACTTCGACGACATCTCGGCCGTACTGGCCCTGTATCGCCCTGGACCAATGGGTGCCGACTCGCACACCAACTACGCGCTGCGCAAGAACGACCGTCAAGAGATCACGCCCATTCATCCCGAACTCGAAGAGCCTCTGCGCGAGGTGCTCGGCGGCACCTACGGTCTCATCGTGTACCAAGAGCAGGTCATGGAAATTGCCCGCGTGCTGGCCGGCTACACGCTTGCTCAGGCCGACCTGCTGCGGCGTGGCATGGGCAAGAAGAAGAAAGAAGAGATCGAAGCGCTATACCCGGGATTCCGGGCGGGAATGGCAGAGAACGGCTACTCCGAACAGGCGACCCAGACGCTGTGGGAAATTCTGGTGCCGTTTTCCGACTACGCATTCAACAAGGCGCACTCGGCCGCCTACGGCGTGGTCTCCTACTGGACGGCCTACTTGAAGGCTCACTACCCGGCCGAGTACATGGCGGCCCTGCTGACGAGCGTCGGCGATTCGAAAGACAAAATGGCGGTGTACCTCAATGAGTGCCGCCGCATGGGCATTACGGTGCTGCCGCCCGATGTCAACGAGTCGATCGGTTTCTTCGCGGCCGTGGGTGACGACATTAGATTTGGCATGGGGGCTGTGCGCAACGTCGGGTTTGCCGTCGTCGACCACATTCGTGCTTCCCGCGAGCAGAAAGGCCGCTTCACGGGCTTTTTCGACTTTCTCAAGAAGGTGCCAACACCGGTTGCGAACAAGCGGGCGATCGAGTCGCTCATCAAGGCGGGCGCCTTCGATTCGCTCGGCTCGACCCGCCGTGCGCTCATAGAAATTCACGAGGGCGCCGTCGAGGCGGCGGTGAAAGAAAAGCGGGCAGAAGAAGTCGGCGACGTCGGCTTCGACTTCGACAGCCTGTTTGATGGGCCCGAGCAGAGCGCCGAGCACGTTCCCGAAAGGCCGGAATGGGCGAAGAAAGACAAACTTGCTTTTGAGCGCGAAATGCTCGGTCTGTACGTCTCTGATCATCCGCTGGCAGGGCTTGAGCGCTCGCTCGCTCAACACGCCGGCATCGGCATTGCCGAGCTCAACGACAACCCGCCCGCTGACGGCGAGCAGGTCACCGTTGCCGGTCTCATCACGAGCGTGCAGCATCGTGTGGCGCGCCAATCAGGCAACCCCTACGGCATGATCACGCTCGAAGACTTCGGTGGCGAACTCAGCATTATGTTTTTGGGCAAGACCTATCTCGAGTTCGGGTCGAAGCTCGTTGCCGACAGCATCGTCGTCATACGCGGCCGGGTGAACCACCGCGACGACGGCATCACGCTGCAGGCGATCCTGCTACAACAGCCTGACTTCGGCGTGAGTACCGACAGCGGTCCTCTCACGCTGAGCGTGCGCGAGCAGCGCGCGACGGTTGACGTGGTCAGCGAACTCAACTCAGTTCTCAGCCGCCACCGCGGCTCGACCGAGGTGCGGTTGCGTCTGATGCGCGACGATTCAGCCCGCGTGTTCGAACTACCTCACCGCATCGAACCCTCGGCGGGCTTCTTCGGCGAGGTCAAGAGCCTGCTCGGGCCGCGGGCGCTGCAGTAACGTCGAGCGTCTCAGCCGAGTGCAGCTAGAGCTCGGCGCCGAGGGCCCGATACGAGCGTTCGTGGTACAACAAGGGCTCGTCAGGCTGACCCAGTGCCCCCTCGTTGATCTGTACGGCGATCATGGCATTGCCCGCCACAGCGGTGCGGGCGACAATCGTCCCGACCATCCACGCGGTCACGTTCTTCAGAATCGGAAGGCCGTGCGGCCCCGGCTCCCAGTGGTCGCCGTCGAAGCGGTGGGAGTTGTCGCCCGCCATGATCTTTGCGACCGCGTAGTCGTCCTGGCCGAGCATATGGATCGCGACGCGTTCGGTTTGCTCGATCGCGGGCCACGAGCTCGCCGTACAGGCCATGTTGAACGTCGCGAGTGGTGGCACAGCGGCCAGTGAGGCGAGCGAGGTGGCAGTGAACCCTACGGGTCGGCCGTCGGGAGTGAGCGCTGTGATCACGGCCACGCCGGCAGCATGACGGCGGAAGGCCTGCGCGAACGCGTCGAATCCAGTGGCGTCGGGAGCGATGGTCATCACGGACTATGCAACCGCATCCACGCCCGGGTATTCCCGAGGCTGGCCGCGATTAGGCTGGACGCGCCATGATGCGAACCCTCGATTTGCGCGGCCGCGCCCTCAGCACCGCCGACCTGCTTGCCCTCGTTCCGCGCGCGACGAGAGACGTCGGGTCAGCGGTCCCCGCCGTCGACGCCCTGATTCAGGATGTGCGCGACCGCGGCAGCGCCGCCCTCCTCGATCAGGCCGAGCGCTTCGATCGTGTGAAACCCGCTGCTGTGCGCGTGGCGGCTGAGCAGTTTCGCGTCGCCCAGGCGGGGCTCGACCCTGCCGTACGTGCGGCCCTCGACGAGGCCATTGACCGGGTGCGCAGAACGACCACGGCGCAGGTGCCCGCCGAGCGGGTGACCGAGGTCGCTCCCGGCGCTCGCATTGTGCAGCGCTGGCAGCCGGTCGCGCGCGTCGGGCTGTACGTGCCGGGTGGCAAGGCGGTGTACCCCTCAAGTGTTGTCATGAACGTTGTTGCTGCGCAGGTTGCGGGAGTGCGTTCGATCGCTCTGGCGTCGCCCCCGCAAGCCGAGTTCGGCGGCAGCGTGCACCCCACGATCCTGGCCGCGGCTGCCCTGCTCGGCGTCGATGAGGTGTATGCCATGGGTGGCGCCGGAGCGATCGGCGCCTTCGCTTATGGTGTGCCCGATCTGGGGCTCGAGCCCGTGCAGGTCATCACGGGCCCTGGCAACCTCTACGTCGCCACGGCCAAACGTGCCGTGAGGGGAGTCGTGGGCATCGACTCTGAGGCCGGACCGACCGAGATCGTGATCATTGCCGACGGCACGGCCCGCGCCGACTACGTTGTCGCCGATCTGATCAGTCAGGCCGAGCACGACGAGCTCGCCGGTAGCGTGCTCGTTACCGACGACGTGGCCCTCGCAGATGCGGTGCAGCGGGCTCTTCCGGCAGCTGTCGCCGCCACGCGGCACCGAGAGCGTGTGACGACCGCGATCGAGGGTGAGCAGTCGGCAGTGGTCCTCGTTGACGACCTCGCACAGGCGGCCCGTTTCAGTAACGCGTACGGCCCCGAGCACCTCGAGGTGCAGGTCGCCGACCCGCACGCTCTGCTGCCGCACCTCGAAAGCGCGGGCGCGATTTTCGTCGGAGACCACACGCCAGTGAGCCTCGGTGACTACATCGCCGGCTCCAATCACGTGCTGCCCACGGGTGGTCAAGCGCGCTTCGCCTCTGGTCTTGGCGCGTACACCTTCTTGCGCCCACAACAAATTGTCGAGTACGACCGGGATGCCCTGGCCGCGGTCGCTGACCACATAGCGGCTCTCAGCGACGCCGAGCAACTGCCCGCCCACGGCGACGCCGTGCGAGCACGCTTCCTCTAGGCTGGCCCCACCATGCACTGCCCCTTCTGCCGGTACCCCGACAGCCGCGTTATCGACTCGCGAACGAGCGATGACGGGCTCTCGATCCGACGCCGTCGCCAGTGCCCGGAGTGTGGCCGCCGTTTTAGCACCACGGAGACGGCGAGCCTCATGGTCATTAAGCGCAGCGGTGTGGTCGAGCCGTTCTCGCGCGAGAAGATCGTGCTCGGCGTGCGCAAGGCGTGCCAAGGTCGGCCCGTGACCGATGCCGATTTGGCGCAACTGGCGCAAAAGGTCGAAGAGAACCTGCGCGCCACAGGAGCCTCTCAACTCGACGCGAATGACATCGGTCTCGCCATTCTGCCTGAGCTGCGCCAGCTCGATGAGGTCGCATTTTTGCGCTTTGCCAGCGTGTACCAGGCCTTCGAGAACCTCGACGACTTCGAGTCGGCGATCTCGCAGCTGCGCATCGAGCACGGCACCGCGCCAGCCGCCCCCGACGCGGGCTGAGACGCAGCGTGTACGAACTGTTCTTTCGCATCGTGCTGCTGCGTCTCGACCCTGAGCGCGCTCACCACTGGGCGGTCGCTGTCATCCGAGCGATTCCTGCGCTCGGCCTCACCGGGCTTATGCGAAGGTTCACCCGACCCGACCCAGCCCTGGCGGTCGACGCCCTCGGGCTGCACTTCGAGTCGCCGTTCGGTATGGCCGCAGGGTTCGACAAGGATGCGCGCAGCATCCGGGGCCTGTGGGCTCTCGGATTCGGCCACGTCGAGATCGGTACGGTCACCGCGATCGCGCAAGAGGGCAACCCGAAGCCGCGGCTCTTTCGGCTCGTCGATGATCGCGCGGTCATCAACCGGATGGGCTTCAACAACGAGGGAGCCGCCGGCGCTGCCGACCGCATTGCCCGCGAGCACCGGCGCCCGCACGGACCGGTTATCGGCGCGAATATCGGCAAGAGCCGCGTCGTCGCGGTCGAGGATGCCGTGGCCGACTATCGTTCATCGGCCCGCCTGCTCGCACCGGTCGCCGACTATCTCGCCGTCAACGTGAGTTCACCCAACACTCCGGGCCTACGCGGCCTGCAAGACGATGCTCTGCTCCGCCCGCTGTTGTCGGCGGTGCTCGAGGAGGCGGGTGCAACGCCCGTGCTCGTGAAGATCGCGCCAGACCTCGACGACGCGGCCATCGACGCAGTGTGTGCACTGACACTCGAGCTGGGCCTCGCGGGAATCATCGCAACCAACACAACAATCGGCCGTGAGGGTCTCGTTTCTGAGCCCGATCTCGTCGTCGCATCAGGTGCTGGCGGCTTGAGTGGCGCCCCGCTGCGCGAGCGCGCCCTGACCGTCTTGCGACGGGTGCGTGCCGCGGTGGGCGATGACCTGTGCGTTATCGCGGTGGGCGGTATCGACACGGCCGATGACGCGGCCGAGAGCCTGAAAGCGGGAGCGACTCTCGTGCAGGGGTACACCGCATTCTTGTACCGCGGCCCGCTGTGGGCACGGCAGGTGACGCGTGGCCTAGGCCGGCGGCCACTCTAGACAGGAAATTGGCCCCGCTTGACCTGCGGCTTGGGCAGGCGGAGCAGGCGCAGTTGCAGCGAGCGCATCGCCGCGTACCAGCGCACCTTCTCGACCTTGTCGGCCCCGAACTTCGCTGCGAGCTTGCGTCGCACGATGAAGCCCAGAAGCGTCGAGTCGAGCACGGCCACGAGGAAGAATGCCCACAGGCCGAGGATCGAGATCGTCTGCGCTTCGACCGAGGGGATGAACGTCAAAATGATGACGAAAAACATCACCGGAATCAGAAACTCGCCGATGCTGATGCGCGCGTCGACATAGTCGCGCACCCACCTCTTCTGCGGACCCCGGTCGCGTTGCGGTAGGTACTTCTCTTCGCCGTTCGCCATGCCCGTTCGCGCCCGCTCGCGCGACGCGTTCAGCTTCTCGCGGTGCTCTTTGGCGGCCTGCTTGCGATCATTGGGAACAAGGGGGCGCTTTCGCGCGGCTTCGCGTTCTTTGCGCGTTGGAGTCGCGTGGCCTTTGCCGGCACTAATGGCGTCGGCTGTGGCGATCGCATCGGCCGTCGCCTGTTCGGCGGCGCTGGGTGCGGGTTTAGCGTTGTCGCGGGCGGCCACGGCGGCACATCCTTCCGTTGAGGCAGAGGCTTAAGATTACCGGCATGACGCCCGCCATTCGCCCCGATCCTTCTCTCACCCCCACAGCCTCGCTCGATGCCCTCCGCGCGAGCGTGCGCGGAGGGCTGCCGCGAGCCATCGCCGAGCTTTCTGAACTCGTGCGCATCCCCTCCGTGTCGTGGGACGGCTTTGACGCTGCGCACGTGCACGCGTCGGCCGAACGTACGGCACAGCTTCTCCGGGAACTCGCGGTCTTTGATGAAGTGCTCATTGACCGCGCCCCGGGCCCGGACGGTGTGCTCGGGCAGCCCGCTGTGCTCGCGCGCCGCGCGGCGGTGGGCGGAAGGCCCACAGCTCTTCTCTACGCCCACCACGACGTGCAGCCCCCCGGTGTCGAGAGCGACTGGAGCTCGCCGCCGTTCGAACCGACCCTGCGCGGTGATCGGCTCTACGGCCGCGGCGTCGCCGACGACAAGGCCGGAGTCATGGCGCACGTTGCTGCCATCAGATCGCTCGTCGAGGCCACGGGCGAGCCCGAACTCGGTCTCGTCGTCTTCATCGAGGGCGAAGAAGAGTTCGGTTCTCGCTCGTTTGGCGCCCTGCTCGAACGTCACCGTGACCTTCTTGCCGCTGACGTGATCGTCGTCGCCGATTCCGACAACTGGGCGATCGACACCCCATCACTCACGGTCGGTTTGCGCGGCAACGCAACCTTCAGCCTCACCGTGTCGACGCTCGGCCACGCCTCACACTCGGGCATGTATGGGGGAGCGGTGCCGGATGCCATGCTCGCGACCATCGCATTGCTGGCCACGCTGCATGACGCCGACGGCTCTGTCGCGGTTAAGGGCTTACGGTCACACGTACAAGATGTGCCGATCATTTCAGAACAACGATTGCGCGACGAGGCCGCCCTGCTCGAGGGCGTCACCCCGATCGGGCGCGGCGAGCTGTTGCACCGCCTCTGGGCCCAGCCTGCGATCACGGTGACGGGCATCGATGCCCCGAGCGTTCAGAACGCCTCGAACACGCTCGCGCCCTCAATCACTGTCAAGATCAGCGCACGCGTGGCTCCTGGCCAGAGCGCCGCTGAGGCCTTTGAGGCGATCCAGCGCCACCTGCGCGAGCACACGCCGTTCGGCGCTCACCTTGCGTTTGCCTCGGTAGATCTGGGTGAGCCCTTTCTCGTCGATTCCAGTGGATGGGCCGTCGACGAGGCTCTCGCGGCGATGCGCGAAGCCTGGGACGCCGAGCCGGTGCAGGTGGGAGTCGGCGGCTCGATACCATTCATTTCCCAGCTCGCTGAGATCTTTCCTCATGCACAGGTGCTCGTTACGGGCGTCGAAGACCCGCACACGCGGGCGCACAGCCCCGATGAGTCGCTGCACCTTGGGGTTTTTCAGCGCGCTATTCTGACCGAGGCTGTGCTGCTAGCGCGACTGGCTGCCCACACCGTGGGCGAGTGATCAGAGGATGCTCAGCGAAGCCTCCATCGGGCATCCAGCAGCACCGCGTACACTAAAGATCGACATCGACCCACGCGAGGAGTCATCATGACCGACACCGCACTCACGCCGCCGAGCACCGACACTGCACACGGCGTCCAGCTCACCGAGACCGCCGCTGCAAAGGTGCGCTCGTTGCTCGACCAAGAGGGTCGCGACGACCTGCGCCTGCGCTTGGCCGTGCAGCCGGGCGGCTGCTCTGGCCTCATCTACCAGCTCTACTTCGACGAGCGCGTGCTCGACGGCGACGCGTTGAGCGACTTCGACGGCGTAGAGGTCGTCGTTGACAAGATGAGCGTTCCCTACCTTGACGGCGCCTCGATCGACTTCGAAGACACGATTCAGAAGCAGGGCTTCACGATCGACAACCCCAACGCCGGCGGCAGCTGCGCGTGCGGCGACAGCTTCCACTGATCTGACCCCACCGGCGTCCCGCACGGTGCGCGTTTGCGCGAATGGATGGGCTCACCACGCGGTGAGCCTCTCCTGCGTTAACGGGCACGGATGTGCAGCATATCGGCGTCGATTGGCAGGGGTTTCGGAGCGTCGCGGGGCCGTCGGTGCCCCGCCCGTGGCGTAGAGTGGAAGCTGTTCCTTGCCCCCCACGAGAGGTCTCCGGTGCGTTCCAACCGACGTCTTCGATTGACGGCGATCCCGCTCGCCATCGTCACCACGGTTGCCCTTGCGGGCTGCACGACCCAGCAAACGCTCGGGTGGCTGCCCACCGATCCGGGCACCACGAACCAGGTCGACCGCGTTATCGGTCTCTGGGTCACGTCGTGGATCGTGTTGCTCGTTGTGGGCATCATCACTTGGGGTCTCATCATCTGGGCGGCGATCGTGTACCGCCGTCGCAAGGGCCAGACCGGGCTTCCTGCTCAGCTTCGCTACAACATGCCGATCGAGGCGTTCTACACGGTCGTGCCGCTCATCTTGGTGCTGGGCTTCTTCGCCTTCACCGCCCGAGACCAGGCTGAGATCGAGGCCCCGATTGCTGATCCTGACACGGTAATCGAGGTCTTCGGCAAGCGTTGGGCGTGGGATTTCAATTACATCACCGACGATGTCTACTTCTCGGGAATTCAGGCTCAAGAGACGGGGCCGAATAACACGATCGACCCCGAAAGCCTGCCCACCCTTTACCTCCCCGTCGGTCAAAAAGTCGAGATCCGTCTCGAGTCGCGCGATGTCATCCACTCGTTCTGGATCGTCGACTTTCTGTACAAGAAAGACATGATCCCGTCGAAAACCAACCACTGGTACTTCATCCCCGAAAAAGAGGGCACGTATACCGGCAAGTGCGCAGAGCTGTGCGGCGAATTCCACTCGCTGATGCTGTTCAACGTCAAGGTCGTCTCACAGAACGAGTACGACGCCTACGTCGAGTCACTCCGCGCCGAGGGCAACGTTGGCCGCCTTGGCCCCGAGCTCAACACGAACACGAACCTGCCGGGCACCTCCGGCGCAAGCGAAGGGGAGTAGCGGCTCATGACCACGACCGCACCTCGTCCATCAGTGTCGGGCCCTGCGCCCGAGCACGTTTCTCCGACGGTTCGCCGCAAAGGCAACGTGTTCGTCGGGTGGATCACGACCACCGACCACAAGACCATCGGGTACATGTACCTGATCACGTCGTTCATCTACTTCTTGATCGGCGGTGTCATGGCGCTCGTCATTCGGGCGCAGCTGTTCGCACCGGGGCTAGAAATTGTCGCCACGAAAGAGCAGTACAACCAGCTGTTCACGATGCACGGCACGATCATGTTGCTTATGTTCGCGACGCCCCTTTTTGCGGGCTTCGCCAACGCGCTTATGCCCCTGCAAATCGGTGCCCCTGATGTGGCTTTTCCGCGACTGAATGCTTTTGCCTACTGGCTCTACTCCTTCGGTTCACTGATCGCCGTCGCCGGCTTCCTCACCCCACAGGGCGCGGCGTCCTTCGGATGGTTCGCCTACGCGCCACTGTCTAGTCAGACGTTTTCACCAGGACTCGGCGGCAATATGTGGGTGTTCGGGCTCACGCTGAGCGGTTTCGGAACCATTCTGGGCGCCGTGAACTTCATCACGACCATCATCACGATGCGCGCCCCGGGTATGACGATGTGGCGTATGCCCATCTTCACGTGGAACACCCTCGTGACCTCACTGCTCGTTCTCATGGCGTTCCCAGTGCTCGCCGCGTCGCTGTTCGCTCTCGGCTCAGACCGCATGTTCGGTTCGCATGTGTTCGACGCTGCGACCGGCGGTGCAATCCTCTGGCAACACTTGTTCTGGTTCTTCGGACACCCTGAGGTGTACATCATCGCCCTGCCGTTCTTCGGCATCGTGTCTGAGGTCTTCCCGGTCTTCAGCCGCAAGGCAATTTTCGGCTACAAGACACTCGTCTACGCCACGATTGCTATCGCCGCCCTCTCGATGACCGTGTGGGCTCACCACATGTACGTCACAGGCTCGGTCTTGCTGCCGTTCTTTGCCCTCATGACCATGCTGATCGCCGTGCCCACGGGTGTAAAGATCTTCAACTGGATCGGCACCATGTGGCGCGGATCGGTGACATTCGAGACCCCCATGCTTTTCTCGCTGGGGTTTTTGATCACCTTCGTCTTCGGAGGCCTCACGGGCGTGATCCTGGCCTCACCACCGCTCAATTTCGCGGTCTCCGACTCGTACTTCGTGGTAGCCCACTTCCACTATGTGGTGTTCGGTACCGTGGTGTTCGCAATGTTCGCGGGTTTCTACTTCTGGTGGCCAAAGTGGACGGGCAAGATGCTGAACGAGCGTCTCGGCGTGATTCACTTCTGGACGCTCTTCATCGGTTTTCACACGACGTTCCTGGTTCAGCACTGGCTCGGCGTCGTGGGCATGCCTCGGCGCTACGCGACGTACCTTGTCGATGATGGTTTCACCTGGATGAACCAGCTCTCGACCTTCGGGTCGATCCTCCTCGCGGCGTCGATGATTCCATTCTTGCTGAACGTGTACATCACGGCCCGCCGGGCGCCGCTGGTCACGGTGAACGATCCGTGGGGCTACGGCCGCTCGCTCGAGTGGGCTACCTCATGCCCGCCGCCGCGTCACAACTTCACCTCGATTCCGCGCATCCGCTCCGAGTCGCCAGCATTCGACCTGAACCACCCCGAGGCCAGTTTGCCGCTCGGCATCTCGGGCGCGGAACGTGGATCGGTTCGTACTACCGAGACCAGCAGGTAGGGCAGACCGATGAAAACGACGATCAACCTGTTCTGGATTCTGCTGGGCTTCTTCACCCTCTTGACCGTGATCTACGTGGCGTGGTCGATCATCGACCACAACTCGGTGGAGTGGGTAGGTGCTGTCGCTCTCGGTCTGTGCGCAATGCTGTCGGCCCTTATTGCCCTGTATCTGCAGCTCGTGTACCGCAACCAGGGCGGCGAGTTGGCTGAGGACCGCCTCGATGCAAACATCGATGACGGCGAGGCTGAGCAGGGCTTCTTCTCGCCGTGGAGTTGGTGGCCCGTCGCCCTCGCGGGTGGTGCGGCACTGGTCTTCTTAGGACTCTCGATCTCGTTCTGGATCGTCGCGTATGCGGTCCCGCTCGCGCTCCTCGCGCTCGTGGGCTGGGTTTACGAGTACTACCGCGGCAATTTCGGGCGCTGACATGAGTGTCGTACGCCGGGCTGTGGTGGCGGACGCTGATGCCGTGTTCAGTCTCGTTCGGCAGCTGGGGGCGGCATTCGTTCCCGTGCGTACAGCATTCGACGAGAGTTTCGCACGCATCATCGAAGAGGACGACGACGGCGTACTGCTGCTTGTTGCTGAAGGCGCCGACGGCGCCGTTCAGGGTTACGCGCTGACCACGATCGCCCGTTTGCTCTCGACAAACGGTCTCTCGGCCCAGCTGCAAGAAATCGCCGTCGATGAGGAGGCTCGAGGGCTCGACCTCGGTACGGCTCTCGTGCACGAGGTAGAGGCGGAGTGCATCCGTCGCGGAGTCAAGCAGCTGACTGTGGCTGCTCGCCGTGCGGGAGGTTTCTACGATCGTCTCGGGTACTCGCAGAACGCCGAGTACATGCGTCGAGTTTTTTAGCTGAAGCAGAGCGGTGTCACCGTTGATGCTGAGCAGCGAACGACTGGAGATCGCTCCGCTCAGCGGGCTGGACATCCCGGCGTTCGTCGCGTACCGGCAGCACCCCGACGTCGCGCGATATCAGTCGTGGTCGACCCACTACTCGAGAGAGGACGCCGAAGCTCTCGTGGCGGGGCAGCCGTCATCTGTTCTTCCCTCGCCGGGGGAGTGGATGCAGTTCGGTCTGCATGCGCTGATCGGTGAAGTCCCCGTCCGCGCGCTCGTCGGAGACGTGGCCGTCCATGCCGACTCCACACAGCCTGACACCTTCGAGCTCGGGGTCACGATGGCTCCCGTTCGTCAGGGTGCCGGTTACGCGTCGGAAGCTCTGGAGTGCGTCATCGACTGGCTCTTTCGTGATCACCGAGCGCACCGAATTGTCATGCAGGGCGACTCGCGCAACGCCCCGGTGCTGGCGCTGATGCGTCGACTGAGGTTCAGGCACGAAGGCACTGTGCTCGAGGGCGATTGGTTCAAGGGCGAGTGGACCAGCCTCGAGCGGTTCGCTGTGCTCCAGCGGGAGTGGGCTCGCCGAGCAGTGTGACGGCTCCTTCTCGCGATGCGTGCGGAGAGCATCCGCTCACGAGAACGGCCCCGCCCTCGGGATGAGGAGCGGGGCCGTTCTTCGGCGTTTTCGCTAGTGCTTCTGAGTCTCGAGCTCGTTCATCGTGACCGGCGCGATGCGGTCTTCGAAGAACCAGCGCGACAGACCCGCGCGCACGCGCTGCGACACCGAGATTTTGCCGTCGTCGTTCGGGCGAATCATGAGCGGCTGATACTCGTCGAAGCTCACCAGGCGCCAGCGCTCGAAGTCGTCGAGCTGCTCGTGCACCTCGATGTACTCGCCCCCGGGCAGGCGCACGACGCGCCCTGACTC